>CADBTD010000240.1 GCA_902797535.1 uncultured Ruminococcus sp.
CCCGACGATAACGGCGAGAACTATTCTCTGTGGCAGTCGGGCGAACTGTTCGGTTACTGCCATGACTGGCTTTTCCACAGAAACGATGAATTTATTTTTGACTGCTGCAGCGGCGGTGTGCCTCATAAACACTGCATGGATGTTCTCATAGCGGAAAAAATGCTCTGATATATGTTTATCCTCTCCCGAAAGCGGCAGATATCACCGCTTTCGGGAGATCTTTTTGCAAAAAAATGCGGAAAACGATTCATTCGTTTTCCGCACTGTGTTTTACTTTTGAACAGATCAGTATTCTGCCTTGCCTGTTATCTTGGTGAAGCACTCCTTATAGAGCTTGGCAGTTTTTTCTGCAATCTCATCGGGGAGCTTCGGAGCAGGTGAAACGCCGTTTAACTTGTTGTCGATGAGCCAGTCACGAACGAACTGCTTGTCGTAGGATCTGGGAGAAACGCCTGTCTTGTAGTCCTCGGCAGCCCAGAAACGGCTCGAGTCGGGGGTCATTACCTCGTCGCCTATTGTAAGAACGCCGTTTTCGTCATAGCCGAACTCAAACTTGGTGTCAGCTATTATAAGACCCTTTTTCTTTGCGTCTTCATAACATTTGTTGTATATCTTCACGCAGATGTCAGCTATCCTGTCAGCCTCTTCTTTGCCTATCTCGGCTCTGAGTCTGTCAAGGGTTATGTTCTCGTCATGACCTTCGCTGTTCTTTACGGAAGGTGTTACCATAGGCTCCTTCAGCTTTTCAGCGAGCTGATAGTCGCCCTCGATAGGCTGACCGCAGTATGCCTTGTTCTTCTTGTAGTCTTCCCACATACTTCCGAACATATATCCTCTTACGATGAACTCATAGGGGAGCATCTTGAGCTTCTTGGTCATTACAGTTCTTCCGCCGAACTTTTCCTCGTCTGCAAATTCAGCAGGCATCTTGGTTATGTCATCTGTGATGATGTGGTTGGGGATTATGTCCTTGGTAAGGTCGAACCAGTAAAGTGATATCTGATTGAGCGCCTTTCCTTTGTTGGGTATGGTAGAATCAAGTATAACGTCAAATGCCGATATCCTGTCTGTTGTTACAAGTACAAGCTCACCGCTGTCGGTCTCGTATACTTCTCTTACCTTGCCTGAGATTATCTTCTTCATGTGATACACCTCTTGACCTTTCTTAAAGAATGTCATAGATGCCCCTTTCGGCACCCTGCGTATACTATTATAACAGATAATAATTCAAAATTCAATATCTTTTTTTTTGAAAAGTAATGTATAATTCTATTAATGGTTGAGCACTCATGACATTTTGCACATATACCGCTCGAAACAGCGCTGTACTGTGGTGAAATATCACATATGGCTTTGGGACTGAAGCTATGTTCGGTTCGTCATGCGGTAATCCCTCGTGTCAACAGACCGCATATACTGTTTCAAGAGGTGAAGACGATGAATGAATACTCATATGACATACCTGCTGCAGCTGCCTACGCCCGAAAATACGCTCTCGGCAGAAACAGTGCCTATTATGACTTTTCACAGCTTGGCGGAGACTGCACCAATTTCGTTTCCCAGTGCCTTTATGCAGGCGGCGGGACGATGAACTTTACTGCGGTGACAGGCTGGTACTACAAAAGCTCATACGACCGCACAGCTTCGTGGACCGCCGCAAGGTATCTTTACCGTTTTCTTACAGAGAACAAAGGTGCAGGCCCGTACGGGCAGCAGCAGGAGCTCTCACGCGCGGACGCAGGTGATATCATCATGTTCACGAAAAACGGTATCCCCTATCATTCGGTGTTCGTCACCGCAGTGAAAAACGGCGAGTGCCTTGTCTGTGCTCACAGTTATGACTCCCTTGACAGACCGCTTTCCTCATACAGCTTTGAAGCGGCTTTATGTGTAAAAATTATAGGTATGCGGCATAATGCTTGACTTAACTGACATTCTGTGATATCATTATTTTGCAGAGATAGAATAATACACATACTTTCACGCTCATATTTGTGCAAAATGCAGAAATGATAAAATCCTCTAACCGTTTACAGACTTTTTATGTCTAATTATCAGAACGGCATGACAAATAAATGAGAGGGAGGATGACCCGTGAAAGTAATGCTCGATGAACTAATTGTATGGATCCTTAAACTAATGAGAGCCGATACAAATATGAATGAGAAGCAGAAAAGACTTATGGACAGCCGTGTGCTGGAAAACAATGTGAGGGAGAAGAAGGAAAATGGATAAAACAGAACTTACAAATGCGGCAGAGGCGGCAAGAAACGGTGACAGACAGGCCTTTGAAATTTTGTATAACGAATACCGTGACAAGCTGTACTTCTTTGTGAAGAAAAATGTTGGCAGTACCGAAGCCACAGAGGATATTGTTTCCGAAACTTTCATTTCCGCTATGGAAAAGATATCTTCACTCAAATCAGGCGAGGCTTTCGGAAGCTGGCTCTATTCGATAGCATATAACAAGAGCATGACATATCTGAAGCGTGACTCAAGATACGCTCACTTTGAGACCGAAGAGGAGCAGGAAGCCGTTATTGAGAACGCAGGTCTTAACGAGCCTGTAGAGCTTCCCGAAGACTACGCTGTAAACAGACAGCGTCAGGAAGAGCTCAAACGCCTTATAGAGGACCTGAAACCGGACCAGCGCTCTGCGATAATGCTCTATTATTATGACCAGCAAAGTGTTTCCGAGGTCGCTGAATCTCTTGGTATAAGCGAAACCAACGCAAAGCAGAAACTGTTCGCCGCAAGAAAAAAGATAAAGGAAGGCATAGAAAAACTCTACAAGAACGGCGGGGCATTCTTGGCTGTGCCTATGGGCTCGATGCTTGAAAGCGTTATGGACAGCAAATCCGCTGCGGCTGCCCGTGTTGCGGCTGCTCCCGTTGCCGGCACAGCTTCGGCAACAGGCAAGATAGCAGGCGCTGCTGCGGCTTTTGTTGTTGCGGCAGGCGGATTGGCAGCAATGATCCTGTACGGCGGAAGCAGCAAGGGTCAGCTTGAAGGCGATATGCGCCGTCAGGTAAATCTGGTACCCGACTCAAGTCTTGTCGTTGTTGAAGAAAAAACCACTGAAACTCAGACCGAGACCACTGCCCGGACCGAGTCAGCTTCTGAAACTAACACCTCAGCTGTGACAGAAGCATCATCCTCATCTGCTTCGACGGAAACAGAGACCCGAAGAAGTACATCATCCGTGACCGAAAGCACTGCTGTCGGGACTTCGGCACCTGTTACCACCACAGCTCCGAGAACTACTCAGCCTCAGACAACGACCACACCCGCTCCGAGAGTGGCCGAGCCGGTAGATATGACAGTAGACCGCATGGTGAATTCATCTGTGCGTGAGCTCTGCGAGCTTTCGG
>CADBTD010000241.1 GCA_902797535.1 uncultured Ruminococcus sp.
ATACAGCTCTCCGCCTTTCTCATACCCCCGACGGTACAGGCACACTTACTCTCCGCACCCCCGATAATACCTGCAATCCTTACTTCGCTATAGGTCTTATCCTTAACGCCTGCATAGACGGCCTTGAAAAGGGCGCAGACCTGCCCGAACCTGTCCGCCCCGACAGCACTTACCTGCTTTCGGGCACAGCGTCACTGCCTCTCACCCTTGAAGATGCAGTCAAGACCGCCTCTGAAAGCGAACTTCTTCACTCGGTCCTCAGCGAAGGCCTGCTTGCCTATGTTCTTGACAAGAAAAAGAATATGTGCGCCGAATTTGAAGCGGCACAGGATAAAGAGATCTACGAGGACGTGAAGTTCTTCTACTCTCTCTGATACGTCAGAGTACCGTATTTTTCTGCGAAAGGGGGTATCCGTCCTATGGAAAGAGTATTGATCTCGGCCTCGGGAGAACAGGTCTCGGCAGCGCTCGTGACCCTTGTGAGAGAATGTTATCCGCGCTGTGATATCTCGGTCTCCTCAAACGGCCGCGAAACACGCAGGGCGGTATCCGATAACGACTATGACGCAGTTGTGATAAACTGTCCGCTTTCGGATGAATTCGGCAGTGAACTCGCAGAATTCATCACCGCCCAGACCAACGCCGCCTGCCTTATGATAGTACACAGCGAGACCGCCGATGATGTGGCCGCCGGCATGGAAGAAATAGGGGTAATGGTCATCCCGAAACCGATAGTGCGTACCCTTTTCAGACAATCGATGCGCCTTATAAATGCGTCAAGACTGCGTATGCTGGGTATCCGCTCCGAAAATATCAAGCTCCACAAAAAGCTCGAAGAAATGCGCATCATAAACCGTGCCAAGTTCGCACTTATGCAGTATCTGCGCTTTTCTGAAGCCCAGGCGCATAAGTACCTGGAAAAACAGGCGATGAATATGCGCACCACCAAACTTGAAGTCGCCAAGAGCGTCATCAAGACCTATGAACCCTGAACACGATCTGTTCCGATAAAAAATGCAGGACACCCTTTGCGAGTGCCCTGCTTTTTTGTCGCAATATTAAAAAATATAAACATTTGTGTTCATAAAACAGAAACTTGTTCCACGTGGAACATTCTGAATTTCAGAGCGTGTTTTTTCACTTTTTTGACCCTGTTTTTTTCAAAAAAACGCACTGCTTTTATCAAAAATTCAGCTGTTTTTATGATGCTTTTGTGCTCGCGCAAAATACCATTTTATGGCGTTTTATTTGACTTTTATCAACTTCTTACACCGCATATATGACAGAACCTTGCCTCCGCCTTGATGCGTGCGCCGCAGCTTGAACAGTACTTGAACTGCTCCGGCTGAGGTGCGGCGGCTGCCTGCGCAGAGTATGCCTTTACAGCGACTGCCTGCGGCTGCTGTGCCTGATTTTGTCCGTAATACTGCGGCTGAGGAGCGCTCTGAGGCTGCTGATACTGCGAGAATGACGGCTGCTGGACAGCTCTGCCGACAAAACTCTGCTGTGCGGGAGGAACAGGCTGCTGTGCGTAGCTGTAGCGAGTGTCATAGACCTTTGACGCACCGAAGGGATCGGACTTATCGGTGGGCTGACCAAACGGTATAGTGCCTTTTTTGCCCTTTTCCGAGGTAAAACCGCCTGTCATGTCCTGATATTGCCCGTTTAACTGCTCATAGTAATAGCGGTTGTATATCATGTGGCTTTCTTTTTTGGCTTTTCTTATCGTTCTGCCCATAAGTACATAAATGCATATCATCAGAAGTACCACAGCACCCAGGACTATGCCCGAAATGCTGTCTGATTCGCTGTCTGACATGGTATCTGATGTCGCTGCCGGTACAGCGAGAAGAAAGTCGTAAAGTCCGTGCAGACACACCGAAAAGATGAATGCTTTTCTTTCGGGGTGAGTGTCTGTAAGGTTGTTGTACCTGCGGTATTTGGTTATTCCGAAGTAATATCCCATGATTATGCCCGTTATAGCGTGCATTGGTATCGAAAGAACAGCACGCATGATGGCTGTTTCAAGCGAGGGGCCGTTGTCATTCATGAACACATAGGCAAGATTTTCAAGGGTAGCAAAGCCCAGTGCCGAGCAGGCACCGTAGATGATGCCGTCATAGGTGTTGTCAAAGTAGCGGTCCTGGAAAATCATCCACTTGAACGTGAAGTATTTGCAGCCTTCCTCGGCAAGACCAACGACGAAAAAGAACATCACAAAGTAAGCGATGAGCTGTTGTCTGAAAGTGCCTTCCGGGTCTGCACCAATTGCGGGATAGACTGTATTATTGAGAAGTTTCTCCCCTAAAAGCTCGATTATCGCCGCAGGTATCACCGAAAGTGCGCTCATTATAAATACCTTTGCCAGCTTTTTGAAAGGCTCTTTTGCCGCCCTTGCGTTCCTTATGACGATAAGCATGATGACAACTGTCGGAAGCAGTGCCACCGTAAGTGTTACATAAGTCATTGTTTTTATTCTCCCCTTTCCGAGACTTCAGCTATTCCGAGGTGCGGTACAGTTTTATTGTGAAAAGCGTACCGTCGCCCTTGCGGCTGACAGCCTCAACGGTGCCGTCATGAGCACCTATTATCTGTTTTGCCAGCGCAAGCCCTATGCCTACGCTTTGTGCCGATGAATTTTCAGCCTTATAGAACCTTTCAAAGATATGCGGCAGGTCCTTTTCGGCTATGCCCGAGCCGTTGTCCCTGATGGTGAGCTGTGTGTAAATGCTGTTGCTTTCAGCCTTTACCTTTACATAGCCCCCTGCAGGAGTATGCTCTATGCAGTTTTTTATTATGTTCATGACAGCTTCACTGAACCAGTGCCTGTCACAGAAAAGCGTTACATCGCCGTCTTTTACAAAGGTCAGCTCTACCCCTCTGACCTCAGCCATTATGCCCAGAGGCTCGTTCATCCGTTGCGATATCTCGTCAAAATCTATGCGCTCACGCTTCATTGTGAGCACCCCGGCTTCAAGCTGTGACAGGGTCAGCAGATTGCGTATCAGCCAGGTTATCCTCGTGACTTGCGAGTCTATCTTTTCGGCGTATTCGAGCCGTTTTTCGTCGGCAAGGCCGGGCTGTTCGAGAAGCTCTGTCATAAGGCCTATCGCCGTCAGAGGTGTTTTTATCTGATGTGATATATCGGAAAGCATATCCGACATATAAAGCTTCTGTCCCTTTTCGGCGGAGTATTTTTCACGGAGGAGCGC
>CADBTD010000242.1 GCA_902797535.1 uncultured Ruminococcus sp.
GATTTTCATATTTTATCCCGCTCGTGATAACGTTGTCACATATTGAGATTGACTGAAAGACGGTTTTGTTGTATCATAAACACATACCAATCAAATAGGAAAAATATGAAAGGAATGAATGAAATGAGTTACAAAAAGATAAACACCGCACTTATCCACGGCGGCATCCCGATAGATGAACGTACAGGCGCTGTGAATGTGCCTATCTACCAGACATCTACCTTCAAGCAGGACGGCCTCGGAAAGATGCGGGGATATGAGTACTCCAGAACAGGCAACCCTACAAGAGAAGCTCTTGAAGCCCTTATAGCAGAGCTTGAAGGCGGCGAAGCAGGTTTCGCCTTTGCAAGCGGTCTTGCCGCAGAAACAGCAGTGCTCAGCCTGCTGCATACAGGCGACAGAGTGCTCATCTCCTCAAACGTCTACGGCGGCACGTTCAGGCTTCTTGATAAGGTCTTCGATCACTTCGGCATCAATTACACTATATCCGATACCGAGGACCCCGAGGCCTTTGAGCGTGACATCACCCCCGATGTAACGGCAGTGCTTATCGAAAGCCCCGCCAACCCCCTCATGACGATCACCGATATCCGCCGTGTGGCAGATACCGCTCACAGACACGGACTTCTCGTGATAGTTGACAACACTTTCATGACTCCCTACCTGCAAAGACCCCTTGAGCTTGGCGCAGATATCGTCGTTCATTCCGCTACAAAATATCTCGGCGGTCACAGCGATGTGGTTGCAGGTCTTGCAGTGGTGAAAACAAAGGAGCTTGCCGAAAAGCTCGCTTTCATACAAAACTCCACAGGCGGTGTTCTCGCACCCTTCGACAGCTTCCTTCTCATAAGGGGCATCAAGACCCTGGGCGTAAGACTTGACCGCCATGTTTCCAACGCCGAGGCCGCTGCAAAGTACCTCTCGGGACATACCGCAGTCAAAAGCGTCCACTACCCCGGACTTCCAACAGACAAGGGATATGAGGTCAACAGGTCACAGGCGAAAAACGGCGGCGTGATGATATCCTTTGAACTGAAAGACAACTACGATATCGAGGTCTTCTTTGAAAGCCTTGAACTTATCACTCTTGCGGAAAGCCTCGGCGGAGTAGAATCTCTCGTATGCCACCCGTCAAGTATGACTCATGCTTCGATCCCCGAAGAGATAAGAAAAAAAGTCGGCATAACCGACGGCCTTATAAGGCTCTCCATAGGTATCGAGGATATAGACGATATACTTGCAGATCTTGAACAGGCGATAAGCAAAAGTGAGGTAAAATGATATGCTTTATGAAAATATGCATCAGCTGATCGGCAGAACACCGCTGGTCAGACTGCGGAATATGGGGGTCTCCCCCGAAGTAGAGATATATGCAAAACTTGAAATGTATAACCCCTCGGGCAGCGTCAAGGACCGCATAGGCGAGTATATGATAGCTGCTGCCGAAAAAGAGGGCAGACTAAGGCCGGGCAGCACCATAATCGAGGCTACCGCAGGCAATACGGGTCTCGGGATAGCATTCGCAGCACTTGGAAAAGGCTACAGAGTAATATTCACGGTGCCCACAAAATTCTCCGCTGAAAAGCAGGCGCTCATGCGGGCACTCGGCGCAGAGGTCATAAATACTCCGCGCGCCGAGGGTATGCTCGGAGCAGTCAGAAAGGCTGAGGAGCTCAAAGCACAGATACCCGGTTCCATTTCCCTGGAACAGTTCAAAAATCCCAACAATCCCCTTGCTCATTACGAAACTACAGGCAGGGAGATATGGGAGGATATCGGCGGCAGAGTCACTCACCTTGTGGCAGGCGCAGGCAGCGGCGGAACTTATTCGGGAATAGTACGGTACCTTAAAGAGCACGACCCGGATGTAAAGGGCGTTCTCGCAGATCCCGAAGGCTCGACCATCGGCGGCGGCGAACACTTCGACTATAATATCGAAGGTATCGGAAATGACTTTATCCCCGACACTATGGATATAAAACTGGTGGACGACGTCATAAAAATGAACGATGATGAAGCGTTCAGGGCGGTGGGCGAACTCGCAAGGAATGAAGGCATTATCGCAGGTTCATCCTCGGGTGCGGCGATGGCAGCAGCCATCAAGCTCGCCAAAAAGCTGGACAAGGGCGTTATCGTTGTGGTCTTCCCCGACAGGGGCGACAGATACTTCAGCACAGGACTGTTCGGCTGACCGCTTGTGACAGACAAGGAGTAAAATGATCTTCAACATAGCATTTGCAAGCACCGACGGAGTAAACGTGAACGAACACTTCGGACGTGCGGAAAAATTTTATATATTCAGGCTCGATACTGACAGCGAGGACTATGAACCTGCGGGTATCCGTGAGGTCTGTCCTTCCTGTCATGGAGGCGAACATGATGTTTCGGGCTTTGAAGCTGCGGCAGAGATCCTCTCGGATGTCAGTGCGGTAGTTGCACAGCGTGCAGGCCCGGGAGCAGTAAGATTCATGGCGGAACAGGGGATAAAGGTCTATCAGATACCCCTGACCGCCGAACAGGCTCTCTGCCTGCTGATGGAAGAAAAACAATGGGAGGTGGACAAATGGCGATATCATACGAAGAACTGACCACAAAGCACCCCTGCTTTGCAAAGGGTGAAAACAGCGGGAACGGCAGGATGCATCTGCCTATAAGCCCCACCTGCAATATCGAGTGCCGCTTCTGTGAGCGCAGCTTCAATACCTACGAAAAACGCCCGGGAGTCACCTCAACAGTGATAACTCCCGAAGAAGCCATAGAAGCCATAGGCAGGGCTCTTGAACTCTGCCCCGATATCCATGTGGCAGGCATCGCAGGTCCGGGAGATACCCTGGCAAGCCCCTACGCTCTTGAGACCTTCCGTCTTGTAAAAAAGGCTTACCCGCAGCTTGTGAAATGCATGAGTACCAACGGACTTCTGCTCGCAGAAAAAGCCCGTGAGATAATCGAAGTCGGCGTTGACTCCCTCACAGTGACAGTCAATGCGGTAGACCCCGAGATAGAGGCAAAACTCAACGACGGCATAGTATGGCACGGCAGACATTACACAGGCGTTGAGGCAGCCGAGATACTGATAGAACAGCAGCTGAAGGGCATAAGGCTCATCAGTGAGTCGGGCACTACAGTCAAGGTCAACACGGTGTTCGTTCCCGAGATCAACGGCGACCACATCGAAGAGGTCGCAAAGACCGTCGCTGAGGCGGGTGCGGATATCTACAACATCATCCCCCTGATACCAAATCATAAGCTGAAAAACTGCCGTGAACCCGACTGCATGGAGCTTGAAAGAGCTATACTTCGTGCGTCAAAATATATCGACGTGTTCAGACATTGTCAGAGATGCCGTGCCGATGCGGTGGGAATACCCGGCGGCGTTGATTACGGCAGTCAGATATATACAGATATCAGAAGAATGTCCCGCAAGGATACGTTCTCTCACGGATAAAATACAATATGTAATATATATAGTGAATATCAAAATACAATATGTGGTATTTTATATCAAATTTGAAATGAGGTAAATATAATGGCTAAGGAATTAAGACAGATAGCGATATACGGAAAGGGCGGCATAGGTAAATCCACCACTACCCAGAATCTTACCGCAGGTCTCGTTGAAAGAGGAAATCATGTAATGGTTGTCGGATGTGACCCTAAGGCTGACTCCACGAGACTTCTCCTCGGCGGACTTCATCAGAAGACCGTTCTTGATACCCTGAGAGATCAGGGAGAGGACGAGATCGAACTCGATGCTATCTTAAAGGACGGCTTTTTGGGCACAAAGTGTGTTGAGTCGGGCGGCCCCGAACCGGGTGTCGGCTGCGCAGGACGAGGCATCATAACCTCCATCGGCCTGCTTGAAAGACTCGGCGCTTATACCGAGGATCTTGACTACGTTTTCTACGACGTTCTCGGTGACGTTGTCTGCGGCGGCTTTGCAATGCCTATCAGAGAGGGCAAGGCTAAGGAAATTTACATTGTTGCATCGGGCGAAATGATGGCGCTTTACGCTGCTAACAACATATCAAAGGGTATTGCAAGATATGCCCGCCAGGGCGGCGTAAGACTCGGCGGCATCATCTGCAACAGCCGCAACGTTGACCGTGAAGCCGAACTTGTGCGTGCATTCGCAAAGGAACTCGGCACTCAGATGATCCACTTTGTTCCCCGTGACAACGACGTACAGCGTGCAGAGATCCGCAAAAAGACGGTCATCGAACACTTCCCCAAGTCAAAACAGGCTGACGAATACCGCACCCTTGCCGAGAAGATCGAGCAGAACGATATGTTCGTCATACCAAAGCCCATGACTCAGGAAAGACTTGAGGAGATACTTTTCGAGTACGGCCTCATGGAGAACATTGACAGCGATTACAGGATATGATAAGGGAGAATTATAATGAGCAAAGTAAATCTTGATATCCCCGAAGTCGAGATAAGGGAGATACGCTTAGGTTCGCTGACAGGCTTTCAGGGCACGGCAAAAGAACTTGTTTCTGCCTGCGGAGGATGCGCAGGAAAGCTGAAGGACAAAAGCCGTTCTTTCAGCCAATGTCTCGGCTGCGGCACCTCAAACGCCGCCTGCACCCTGACACTTATACAGGATGCAGCTATCATCTCACACGGCCCCGTCGGCTGTTCCACCTGCCTGCATGAATTTGCTTTCACCTATCGTGTGAACGCCTACCTCAGACAGCTCGAACACCCCACCCAGAGAAAGATCTTTTCCACCAACTTAGAGGAAAAGGACACTATCTACGGCGGCGGAAAAAAACTCGAAGCGACCATTCGCGAGGTCTATAAAAGAGCAAAGCCGAACGCCATTTTTGTCATCACCACCTGTGCGGCAGGTATAATCGGCGACGATGTTGAGAGCGTCACCAACGCCGCAGAAAAAGAACTCGGCATACCCGTTGTGGCAGTGTTCTGCGAAGGCTTCCGCTCAAAAATGTGGACCTCGGGCTTTGACGCAGGCTATCACGGCATAGCAAGAAAAATAATCAAGCCCGCAAGACAAAAGCGCAATATAATAAATGTCATAAACTTCTGGGGCAGCGATATCTTCAGAGAATGGTTCGCAGAGTTCGGCTATGAACCAAACTATATCACACCGTTCTCCACCGTTGACAGCCTCAGCTACTCCAGCGAGGCCGCCCTCACTATCCAGGCGTGCTCGACTCTCGGCAGCTACCTCGGTGCCGCACTTGAACAGTCCTTCGGCGTTCCCGAGATACGCAATTCGCCCCCCTACGGCATCGCTCAGACCGACCGCTGGTTCAGAGAACTCGGTCAGCATATCGGCAAGGAAAAGGAAGTCGAGGAGTTCCTCGCCCGCAAAAAAGCCGAGTATATGCCGAAGATAGAGGCTCTCCGTGAAAAGCTGAAAGGAAAGACTGCCTACGTCACAGCAGGTGCATCTCACGGCCATTCCCTACTTGCCCTTCTCAAAGAACTCGGCATGGAACCTCAGGGCGCTGCCATTTTCCACCACGATCCCGAATACGACAACGAGGACGAACGCTCCGACACCCTTAAACATACTGTCGAGGATTACGGCGACGTGCCTAACTATAACGTCTGCAACAAGCAGGAGTTTGAGCTTGTCAATGTCCTTAACCGTATCCGCCCCGATATCCTGCTTGCACGTCACGGCGGCATGACCCTGTGGGGCGCAAAGCTTGGCATTCCTTCGCTTCTTGTGGGCGACGAGCATTTCGGTATGGGTTACGAAGGTCTTGTGGCTTACGGTGAAAGAATACTTGAAACTATCGAAAATGATGAGTTCGTAAAGAACCTTGCAAAGCATTCCGTAAACCCCTATACCAAATGGTGGCTCGAACAGGAACCCTACACGTTCCTCGGAAAATAATACTGCGTCATGCATATATGCACACGACACATACAATGACTAAAACATTATCAGCATTTCACTTTGTTTGTAAAGGAGAAAATATATGGCAGGATTAATAGAACAGGAGCGCTACACCTGTGCCATAGGCGCACTCCAGACGGTGGTGGCTATCCCCCGTGCCGTTCCCATACTTCATTCGGGACCGGGCTGCGGAGTTATGATAAAAGGCTTTTTTGAACGTTCGGCAGGCTATGCCGGCGGCGAGACCGCACCCTGCACCAATTTCAGCGAAAAGGAAGTGGTCTTCGGCGGAACAGACCGCCTGAGAAACATAATCAAAAACACCTATAAGGTGCTTGATACCGACCTGCAGGTAGTTGTCACGGGATGTACCGCAGGCATAGTGGGCGATGACGTCGCAAGCGTTACCGATGAATTTCTCTATGAAGAGGACAGACCTATCGTCCACGTCGAAACTTCGGGCTTCAAGTCCAACAACTATATATCCCATTCGGCTGTGGTCAATGCCATTATCGACCAGTATGTCAGCCGCTTTGAGGAGGAAAATCCCGCACGCTCCGAGAAAAAACTCGTCAACGTCATAGCCTCGATACCTTATCAGGATCAGTTCTGGAAAGGCAATCTCAGAGAATATAAGCGCCTGCTTGAGGGTCTCGGACTTAAAGTCAATATCCTTTTCGGACCTCATTCGGGCGGCGTAAAGGAATGGCAGACTATCCCCAAGGCTAATTTCAATGTTTTCGTTTCGCCCTGGTACGGCGAGCCTATAGTGAAAAATCTTGAGAGAAGATACGGCCAGCCTTATTTCAAATTCGGCTACCTGCCCATAGGCGCAAATGAGACCACCAAGTTCCTCAGCGGTGTTCTTTCCTTTGCCCTTGAACAGGGTGCGGATATCGACGAAAAGAAGGCGCGCCGCTTTATCGAAGAGGAGGAAAAGGCTTACTACGAGGAACTCGACAACCTTGCTACGTTCCTTCTCGAATTCCGCTACGGTCTGCCGAGCTATGCCCATATCCTCCACGATGCAGGCTATGTTGTCGGACTTACAAAGTTCCTTCTCCATGAAACAGGTGTTATCCCCAAGGAACAGTTCATCGTTGACAACGTTCCCAAAAAATATCAGGAACAGATAGAGTCCGAGATAAAGTCCGCCTCCGACAAACGTGATATCCCCGTATACTTTGACCCCGATGCAGGCGCTATGCAGGATATCATCCGAGGTCTTGACCATAAGGGCAGGGGACTTATCCTCGGCAGCGGCTGGGATAAGGAACTCGCCGCCGAAAAAGACTCAGACTTCCTCTCCATCGCCTGCCCCACGCCTTACCGCATAGTCCTTACCACAAACTATGTCGGCTACACAGGCGGCCTCAGGGTGATAGAGGATATTTACAACACATCTCTTGCGTCCTATAAATAAGAGCGCATCGGAAAGGACTGACCCTATGCCAAGAATAGCAGCTGCCACCGCAAACGGCTTTACGGTGGACGAACATTTCGGACACGCAAAGTTTTTCCGTGTCTACGATATCAGCGAAAACGGTCATGAGTTTGTTGAAGTCCGTGACGCAGTCGCAGCCTGTCAGCACTCCTTAGGCCACGATACCACACGCTTTGATAAGATCATCGAACTCCTCTCCGACTGCGATGCCATACTCGTGCAGAAAATAGGCGAGGGCGCCGCCGCTTACCTGATAGAAAGGGGAGTCCGTGTCTTTGAGGTAAGCGGAAGTATCCCCGCTGTCCTCGACAGACTTGTCACCGATAAACTTATCTGAAATATCTGAAAACATTCCAAAGGCTGATGCTTTATGCGTCAGTCTTTTTGTTTTGCCGCACAATTTGCGGTTTTTGTTTCGTATCTTACATTACGGATAAACTGACCGTTGAAATCCTCCTGTATATATGTTAGTATAGATACAGAACAAGTTGTTCGGTAACTGTACTTCCGAGGAGATGAAAAGTATGAATAAGAAAAAGGACTTTAAATTTGATAAGCTCGCAGAAAACTACGATGAGGGCTTTGAGGGACGCTTTTCCGAGAGATTCTATGATCTTATCACCGAAAATGTCACCATTGAAAAGGATATGAACGTACTCGATATGGGGTGCGGTACAGGTACGGTGCTGCGCCGCCTTGCGGATAAATACAGCTTTTTCGGTCACGGTATCGATGCCGAAGAAAAAATGCTCGAGCAGGCAAGGCGCAAATGCCCCGATATGCAGATATTTTGCTGCTCCTGTGACTCCGTCCCCTTTGATGACGGCAGCTTTGATATTGTTATTGCCTGCATGGCTTATCACCATTTCCCTGATAAGGACAGCTTTTCAAAGGAATGTTCACGGCTTCTCAGAAGCGGCGGCAGACTGTATATCGCTGACCCAAGACTTCCTCTGCCCGTCAGGAAAGCGCTCAATACCGCACTTGAGATACACAGGATAAACGGCAGAGTCTATACCGCTGATGAGATGGCAGAGAACTTTTCGCAGTACGGTTTTGAAAAGGTATACGACAATCATGAAGCCTATGCTCAGCTTGTCTGCCTTGAAAAGAAATAAGGTGGCATATGAAAAAAATAAACGATCTTCTTGCAGGACTCCCCATGACGATAGTGGGCGGAGTGTTTCTGATACTCAGCTTTGTCCTGCGCAAAACAGGCGTATCCCTTGCAGCTGACCCTGCATGGGCAACGGTCATTATCTGCGGCATACCGCTTCTTTACCTGTCGGTATGGCGCATCATCCACAATAAGGGCATAAGCAAGATATCCTCGGCACTTCTCATAACCATAGCTATGATAGCCGCTGTCTGCATAGGTGACCTCTTTGCCGCAGGCGAAGTCGCCTTTATCATGGAGATAGGCGCTATTCTTGAGGATATGACCACAGAGCGTGCCAAAAAAGGCCTGAAAAAACTTATCAGCCTTACCCCCGTACAGGCCAGACTGACAGCTGACGGCAGGGAGCGCATGATACCTGCCGAAGAGATCAAAAATGGCGATATCCTGCGTGTTCTTGCAGGTGAAACTATCCCCGTTGACGGCGTTATCATCGAGGGCGAAACTTCGGTGGACCAGTCGGTCATGACAGGCGAGAGCCTTCCCGTTGACAAGTCTGTGGGGGACAGCCTTTTCTGCGGCACAGTGAACCGCTTCGGCGCAGTGGATATGAAAGCGACCAAGGTGGGCGAGGACAGTTCTCTCAAAAAACTGATACGCATGGTAGAGGAAGCCGAAAATAAACAGGCACCCACTCAGCGCATAGCAGACAAATGGGCAAGCCGGCTCGTGCCCATCGCACTTATGATAGCTGTTCTTGCCTTTGCGGTTACAGGCGATATCATCAGAGGAGTTACGGTCATGGTGGTTTTCTGCCCCTGCGCCCTTGTGCTTTCGACTCCTACGGCGATAATGGCGGCGATAGGTCAGGCGACAAAGCACGGCGTTATCAGCAAGTCGGGCGAGGCACTTGAGATAATGGGAAAAGCCGATATCATAGCTTTTGACAAGACAGGTACGCTTACCTGCGGAAGCCTTGAAGTGAGCGATATCCTGCCTGTGGGGAACACCGACAGTGAGATGCTGCTGCGGCTTGCGGCTTCTGCGGAGTCGAAAAGCGAACACCCGCTGGGCAAGGCTGTTACCGCCTGCGCAAAGGCAAAGGGGATAGAACTTTTTCCCTGTGACAGCTTTAAAATGTACGCGGGAAAAGGCATTTTCGCACAGACGTGCGGTCATTCGCTCTGCTGCGGAAGCGAGCGCTTTCTTGCGGAAAACGGCGTGACCCTGACCGATGAGGTAAAGAAAATAACAGACCGCTTCGCAAGTGAAGGCAAGGCTTCGGTCATAGTCGCTGAGCTTGGCGCAGTTATCGGCATAATAACGCTTTCCGACGTTCTCCGTCCCGGAGCAAAGGACATGGTCAGTCGGCTTAAAGACCTCGGTATAAGGCCTGTTTTGCTGACTGGCGACAACAAAAATACCGCTGAGCATTTCGCAGCAAAGGCAGGTATTACCGAGGTCATGGCGGAACTTCTTCCCGGGGATAAAGCGGCAAAAATAACGCAGCTGCAGCAAAACGGCATCGTCTGCATGATAGGTGACGGCGTGAATGACGCACCCGCACTGAAGACCGCGGGCGTGGGCGTTGTTATGGGCGGAATGGGCAGTGATATCGCTGTGGAATCGGCGGATATCGCGCTGACGACCGATGATATTTCCGGGATACCCTACCTCAAAAAACTTGCAAAAGCCACGAGAAACACAATAAAAACCGCCATTACGATATCTATGTGCATCAATTTTGCGGCGGTGACGCTTTCTGTGCCGGGAGTGCTCGACCCTACGACGGGAGCGCTGGTACACAACGCAGGCTCCTGTTTTGTGGTGCTTATAGCGGCGCTTCTCTATGACAGAAAGTTTGATTAAAGTTATATATTTCGCAGAAAAGCAGGGCGGCCGCTCTGCTTTTTCTTTAATTTATAATTAACAAAGAATTGCAAAATGATGAACACGTGGAAAATGGATTTTTAGGTGTGATTTTTTGCATTTTTGACCATGTTTTTTGAAAAAATATGGGGTGAAAAATGAAAAAACAAGGCTGGAAATTCATAATGTTCCACGTGGAACAAGTTTCTGATTTATTAACACTTATATTTATAAAAGCTAATATAATATCAATATGTGGCCTTGTGATTGACCTTTGAAAGGAACTGTGCTATAATAGTTCCAATGAACAGGAAAACGGGAGGTGCGGCATGAAAAAGATACTTACTGCTGAGGACGACCGTGAGATAAACGGTCTTATCTGCGAATATCTGTCGTCAGAAGGCTATGAAACGGTATCGGCGTTCAACGGCCTTGATGCGGTGCGTATGGTGCGTGAGGACAGCGGTCTTTCGCTGCTGATACTTGACCTTATGCTGCCGTTTCAGAGCGGTGACATGGTGCTTCGGAAGATACGGGAATTTTCGGATATACCCGTGGTGATAGTGTCTGCAAAAAGCAGTACGGTCACAAAGATAGACCTTATAAAAATGGGCGCAGACGACTATATCACAAAGCCTTTTGACCTTGACGAGCTGCTTGCGAGAGTCGGTGCGGTGCTGAGAAGATACGAGGGAAAAACTTCGCAGCAGCAGGAAAAACGTGTGCTCAGCTTCAAGGGACTGACCCTTGACCTGACGGCGGGCACAGCGCAGGTCTGCGGAAATGCGCTGACGCTGACAAGCAAGGAATTTGCGATACTGGAGCTAATGCTCTCGCACCCCGCAAAGCTGTGGTCGAAGGCAAATCTGTTTGAGAGCGTGTGGGGCGAGAATTATCTCAGTGACGACAACACGGTAAAGGTCCACATGAGCAACATACGCACAAAGCTGAAAAAGCTGGACCCCGAAGCCGAGTATATCGAAACGGTGTGGGGAATGGGGTATCGGCTGATACCCGCAAAGGAGGATGCATGACAGATCTTATGACCGAAAGGCTTATTCTCAGGCCGATGTGTACCGACTATCTCGATTCGACACATGAATACGCCTCTGACCCCGAGACCTGCAAATATATGGTCTTTCTGCCGAATGACACGACCGCAGAAACGCTGGGATATTTAAAGAGGGCGGAGAAGGAATTTGCCAAAGATGATCCCTCATTCTACGAGATGGCGGTATTTCTCGGGGACACACATATAGGTGCAGTAAGCCTTTACCTGAACGATGCCCGTACCGAGGGCGAGCTTGGCTGGACGATAAACAAACGCTATCAGGGCTGCGGATATGCCTGTGAAGCTGCCAAAGCGCTGATAAAGTACGCCGCCGGGGTGCTCGGCATAAAGCACTTTATCGCACATTGCGATACCGAAAACGCACCCTCGCGCAGAGTGATGGAAAAGCTGGGCATGACCCTGAAAGACGAGTACGGCGGCAGAAAAAACAAGCTGTCAGAGGAAGAGCGCAGGGAATATCTGTTCAGGCTCGATCACGACTGAGAGCTTGACCTTTTCTTAATGGTTTGCTTAACCTTTTCTTTACCTTTGGGCGGTAAAATAAGGTCAAAGAAAAGCGAAAGGGGGCGGCGCTATGAGCAATAGCGTTATTTCCGTAAAAGGTATATCAAGATCCTATAAAAAGCAGACGGTGCTGAAGGATGTCAGCCTTGAAGTTGAGCGCGGGCACATCTGCGGACTTATAGGACCTAACGGTGCAGGCAAGACTACGCTGATGAAGATACTGGCAGGGCTGATACTTCCCGACAGCGGCGAGATCGGATTTTTCGGGAGCAGCGATGACCTTGACAAGAGCAGGGACAGAATGAGCTTCATGATAGAACAGCCGATAATCGCAAATAACATGAATGCACGGGACAACATCGAGTACATAAGACTGCTGAGGGGGTATCCCGACGACAGGCGTGTGGACGAGATACTTGAGCTGGTGGGGCTTGCGGATACGGGGAAAAAGTATGCGCAGAAGTTCTCGCTGGGAATGAAGCAAAGGCTGGGCATAGGAATGGCACTTCTGCCGAAGCCCGAGGTGATGGTGCTGGACGAGCCTGTAAACGGGCTTGACCCCGAGGGCATCGTGGAGGTGCGTCAGCTTATCAAGCGTATGCAGGAGGAAATGGGTGTAACGGTGCTGATATCGAGTCATCTGCTTTCCGAGCTGAGCGAGATTTGCACCGATTTTTCCATGATCACCGGCGGCAGGCTCGTGGAAAATCTCAGCCGTGAGCAGCTTCTTGCAAAGTGCAGGGGACGGATAGCGCTGCGCACCGACAGCATTGAAGGGACTGCGGCTGTGCTTGAGGAAAAGCTGTCGATACACGACTACAAGGTGATACACGGCGATGAGATACACATTTACGAAAGGCTTGACGAGGTGACGAAGATTTCAAAGACGATAACCGACAGCGGGTTTATCATCACAAGGCTTGCCGAGGAAGGGCAGAACCTGGAGGAGTACTATCTTGAAAAGGTGGGTGAGCATAATGAGTAATCTTATGAGAGCCGAATGGTTCAGGATAAGGCGGTCGAAAAACATATTTATCATACTGCTGAGCACCGAACTTGTAGTTTTATTATTTCAGTTTATCGGGGACGACGGATTCAGGATAAATGCTGCGGAATATTTTTCATACCATGCGAATATGGGTGTGATGATGGCTGTATTTACGGTGACCCTTATAGTATCCGAGCCGTTCAATTCTAAGCTTGCGGATTATGAGATAATGAAGGGCACTCCGCCGATGCATACGATAATATCAAAAACGCTGATGTCGCTTATAATTGAAACGGTGACGTATTATCTGCCCACCATGATACTGCTGAAAATATTCGACGGCGAAAATATCACTCTGAAGATGATGATGCTGCTGTATCTGTGCATAATAAAGCTGACGGTGGTATCGATGTCACTTGCCGTTATTTTCAAGGGTATGCTCGGGAATATGCTGTTTTTCTTTGTTTTGTCTTTTGCGAATATACCGCTCGTTCTGATCTCGGGAGTTACGGGAGCAGATCTGACACAGCTCACATCTTATATGACGAGCACACAGCTGGTGATGATAGGCGGAACGGACATACTTGACATGAGCAAAGTGTTTGAGGAACAGGATATGCTCATGAGCCTTGACTCGGCGCATATCGGGTCAAAGGTCATCATCTCGCTCGCTGCGGTGACTGCGGTGATGACGGCGCTTGCGTACAGGGCGCTGAAATGCAAAAAGCAGATAGATACAGTATGAGTAAATAAAAAGGAGGTACACGGTATGGAAACAGTTCTTGCGGTCATATGCGTGTGCCTTTCTGTCCTTTTTTTAGTACTGCTGTACAAATGGCTGACGCTGAAGCACAACATACGGCGCTTTTCACAGGAACTGGAAAAGCTCAAGGACAGCGATTACCGTCAGCCGATAAAGGTCACGGACTTTGACGGGGATCTGGCAGAGCTTGCGGTGAAGCTGAATGAGCACACGGATATACAGAGGCAGCTCGGCGTGGAATATGAACAGCGCAAAAAGCAGCTCGGGACGGTGATATCGGGGATATCCCACGATTTCCGCACACCGCTGACGGCGGCGCTGGGGTATATGCAGATGATAGAGAAAAGCGGCGGGCTTTCTGAGAAGAATGCGGGATATCTTGACATAGCCGTACAGAAAAACAGGTATCTCAAAGAGCTTTCGGACGAGTTTTTTGAGCTGACGAAGATGGAAAACGGCGGTACGGAGCTGAGCTGCGAGGAGACAGATCTCAGCAGTATGCTGACGGAAGCGGTGCTGGAGCAGTATTCGTGGATAGAGAAGAGGAAGATAACGGCGGAGTTTGATATCACCGAGGGGATAGTAACGAAGACTGACAGGCACTGTGCCGAGAGGATACTGAACAATCTGATGTCAAATGCGGAAAAGTACACGGCAGACATCTTCGGTGCGGTGCTGAAGCGTGAGGGCGGAGAAACGGTGCTTACTGTGTATAACGGCATCAGCGAGGGCGAGTCGGTGGACACCGAAAGGGTATTTGAGCCTTTTTACCGCATGAGCGCACGGACGGCGGGCGGTTCGGGGCTGGGACTTTATGTGGTCAGGGTCTTATGTGAACGGCTCGGCTGGAGAGTTTCGGCCAAGGAAGAAAATGGCAGATTTTTTGTAGAGATAAGGATATGAAAATGAAAAAGGGGCTTGCTGACAAGCCCCTTTCTCGGTCGGATAAGTTATTTCAGTTTGCCGTAGTCTGCATCGGAAACAGGTTCGCACCATTCGGTGTTTGCGTCTTCGCCGGAGATCTCAGCTGCAAGGTGAGAGAACCAGCTGTCGGGTGCTGCGCCGTGCCAATGCTTGACATTGGCGGGGATATTTATGACAGTACCCGGAGTAAGCTCGACCGCCTCCTTGCCCCATTCCTGATAGTAGCCTCTTCCGCCCACGCAGATAAGCATCTGACCGCCGCCGCTTTTTGCGTGGTGGATATGCCAGTTATTGCGGCAGGCAGGCTCAAAGGTGACGTTGAAGATAGGTATCTGTTCTGTGGAAACAGGAGCAAGGTAGCTCTGACCCACGAAAAATTCACCGTAGGGATTTTTCTCGCCTATGGGGAAGAAAACAGTGTTCTGATATCTGTCCTTATCGGTGAGTTCGGGGGCGGTATCGTTCCAGACTTCCTTTGCGAGACGGAAGACAGCCCAGCCCTTCGGCCAGCCCACATACATAGTGGCGTGGGTGATGATCGCGGCTATCTCGTCTTTGGTGACACCGTGTGCTTTAGCGTTTTGCAGGTGATAGCTGAGGGAGGAGTCGGTGATCCCCGAAGCCATGAGGGACACAACTGTGATGATGCACCTTGTCTTGACATCAATGGCGGAGTCGTTCCACACTTCACCGAAAAGCACATCATCATTCAGGTGTGCGAACATTGGTGCAAATCCTCCGAGCTGTTCTCTTCCTGCGGTCTGTACTATTTTTTCACTCATAATAAAAGCCTCCTTATATTTTCTGCGAGCCTGTGGACCAGACGTGACTGTCGTTTTTGTTTGCAGGCTTATTCTGTGCCATTACACCTGCGAGAGGGTGAGGGACATAGGGTTCTTCGAGATAGGATATCTCATCGGCGGAGAGAGAAAAATCCACCGACTTTGCCGCACCCTCGATGTGATGAAGTTTAGTCGCACCGACAACGGGGGCGGTGACTTTTGTGAGGAGCCATGCGAGGGATACCTCTGTCATGGAAACGCCGTGTTTTTCGGCAAGTGCGGCGACGCGGTCAATTATCACGCCGTCCTGCTGTTTTGTGGCATCGTATTTGAATCTGGCGTAGGCATCTTCTTCGGCGCGTCTGGATGTTTCGCCCTGAGGGCGGGCGAGTCTGCCGCTTGCAAGGGCGCTGTATGGAGTCATGGCGATGTTATCCTCGGCGCACAGTGCAGCCATTTCACGTTCTTCTTCACGGAAGATGAGATTGTAGTGTCCCTGAACGGAAACGAACTTTGCAAAGCCTTCCTTTTCGGCGAGGGCATTTGCCTTTGCAAGCTGCCATGCAAAGCAGTTAGAGATGCCGATATACCGTGCCTTGCCTGCTCTGACAACACGGTCAAGGCCGTCAAGGATATCGTAAATGGGGGTATTCCAGTCCCACATATGATAGATATACAGGTCAACGTAGTCCATGCCGAGATTTTCAAGGCTTTTGTTTATCATGCGTTCGATATGCTGCTGACCGCTGATGCCCGCCTCGATATCGGCGGGAGTTCTGGGCAGGAATTCTGTAGCGACGACGACTTCATCACGTTTTGCAAAGTCACGCAGCGCTCTGCCGACGTACTGTTCGCTTGTGCCCGACTGGTAGGCTATAGCGGTATCGTAGAAATTCACGCCGAGGTCAAGGGCGTGTTTTATTATCTCACGGGAATGCTGTTCGTCTATCGTCCAGGAATGCTGACCGTTCTGAGGGTCTCCGAAGCCCATGCATCCCACGCAGATGCGGGAAACGTTCAGGTCGGTGCTGCCGAGTTTTGTGTATTTCATTCTGTACCTCCGAGAAGCTGCATAACACAGGAATATATAATGTCATAGATGCTGTGCATCTTAAAGTCCATTTTTGCCTCACGCATGGCGGCAAGCTGACGTTCGGTGGCCACGGTGTAGGGGTAGACACCGAAAAGAAACGGGAAGAACACGAAAATAAAGCTCTCGCAGTCGGCAGCGGGGAAGAACTTTCTTACGCAGGACCTTACTGCATCGAGGGAAGCGCCGTAAGCTGTCTTAAAGTCGGTGAGGCGTTCCGGACGTGAGTTTTCCTCCATATCGTAGTGGTTCATGGCGAGGAGTTTCAGAAGCTGCTGATGGTTTTCCAGCGAGTGTGCGAGTGCTGAGGCGAAGTCCCCGGCGGACATGACGGTGTTGTTTTCCGCAAGCGAGGTCATTTCCTCGGCCCAGCGTTCGTACTCACGCTGCATGAGAGCGAGGAATATCTCTTCCTTGGTCTGAAAGTAGTTGTAGATAGACGTTCTTGTGAAAGATGTCACTGCGCCTATCTCCTTGATGGTGATATCTCTGAAGCTCATGGTCTGATAGAGTTTTTCGCAGGCATTTACTATTTCCTCTCTGCGGGAGGCGGTAAGTTCGGGTGAACCTTTTGGCATTTTCATCTCTCCTTGAAGTATTCTGACGCTGTGTCACTAAAGATATTATACCAGTATTCTGACACGATGTCAATATTAAATGAGAAATTTTTGAAAAATCAGCGATTTGTACTGACAGGCGGAAGGAAATCCGTTAAACTGCACTAAAGGGGCGGACGGTGACAGATGACAAAGAGCAAGAATTGACCGAAATCGTAAAATATTAGACAGATAAGCGCACGAATTGTGATTGACTTTGCAAAATCGTATGTGTATAATATTGGTATGAGATCATTTTACAGGGAGGAACGGACATGGAAAAAACTATTATAAATGGTACGGAATCGGTGAGATTCTGCAACAATGTTGACTTCTGTGTAGGCACGGGGCGGCTCGGGCTGGCGCTGACGGAGGAATATCTGAAGCAGCTTGAGCTGGTGCAGAGCGAGATAGGTTTCAGGCACATAAGAGGTCACGGGCTTTTCAGCGACGACGTTGCGATATATCATGAGTATGAGGAGGACGGCGTTACAAAAGTCGAGTACAACTATACCTATCTTGACCGCATTTTCGACAGCTACATGAGGCTGAACATCAGGCCGTTCATAGAGCTGGGATTTATGCCCGAAAAGCTGGCGAGCGGCACTCAGACGATATTCTACTGGAAGGGCAACACCACTCCGCCGAAGGACTATAAGATGTGGACAGACATGGTGGTGGCGCTGCTTGAGCATTTAAGGGAGCGTTACGGAGAGCAGGTCCTGGAGTGGCCTATAGAGGTCTGGAACGAGCCTAATCTGCCGGGATTCTGGTACAAAGCTGATATGCAGGAGTATTTCAGGCTGTTCAAGGAGACCTTTACTGCGATAAAGGCGTATGACGAGCGATTCAAGGTAGGCGGCCCTGCGATATGCGGTGTCAACGATGCCGAGTGGATACGCAAATTCCTTGAATTCTGCAGGGAAAGCGGGATAAAGCCCGACTCGGTGACGAGGCATCATTACTGTGTGGAATTCCCCGAGCATGACGGTCACTATGACTATTCAAAGCTGGAAGACCCCGACATGAGAATGGACAATCTGCAGTCAACGAGGGACATCATAGATTCATTCGAGGAGTTCAGGGGACTGCCGATACACATAACGGAGTTCAGCACATCATACACGCCTCAGGGGGTCATTCATGACACGAACCTTAATGCGGCGTATCTTGCGGAGCAGCTTGCAAGGCTGGGGGACATGAACGAGTCCTATTCCTACTGGACATTCGGTGATGTGTTTGAGGAGAGAGGAGTGCCCTTCACGCCATTTCACGGCGGATTCGGTCTGGTGGCTAACGGGCTGATACCCAAGCCCACATTCTACACGTTCAAGTTCTTCAAGGAGCTGAAAAATTTCGGAAGCCGGTGTGTTCTCAAGGACAAGACCGGAGTCATCGTGAAGAACGGGCAGGGATATGCAGGCGTTTTGTGGAACATAGACGGAAGTGAGTTCACGAGGGAGATATCCTTTGCGGCAGAGGGCGGCGAGTACACGCTCATCACAAAGACCGTTGACGAAGAGACCTGCAACCCTCTCAAGCTGTGGCACGATCTCGGTGAACCCGCAAACCCCACCGAGGAGATAAACGAGCTGCTGCGCGCAGCCGCAAAGCCGCTTATATCGAGCGATACCGTAAAGGCAGAGGGAGGCAAGGCGGATATATCCGTAAACGTAAAAAAGAACGGTGTGGTATACTTTGAGCTGACCGAGCGCCGCTTTACTCCCGACAGGGGCTACGATTATGACAGGGTGCTGTCTTTCCACTGAATACCTGTATGCTTACGCTTTCAGCTGACCTCATGAAAGCATAGCTTTGGATCAAATCAACTAACGATATTCTGAATGACGGAGGAATAATATGAAGATAAGCAGGATGATCTTAATGGCTGCGGCGCTGTGTATGACGGTATCAATGACCGGCTGTGGCAACGGTACAGAGGATACGGCGTCTGAAGAGAACACATCGCCGGCAGTGACAGAAGCGGCAGAAGAAACAGTCGGAAACACCGAAACAGCTGCAGAGACAACTGCACCCGAAGAGACTGAGACAGAGACAGAGACAACACCTGTTGAAGAGGAGCTGCCCGAGGCTATATCCTTCCCGTCGGAGCTTACGGACGATATTATGGATATGCGTATGATGATGTACGGGACTGTCATAGCGCTTCCCTGTACGGCTGAGAGCTTTGTTGAGGCAGGATGGGAAATAATGTATGAACAGGAGATCGTTATCCCTGCGGGACAATTTTATACTACTGCTGCCAGGAGACCTGACACCAATGCAAATGTTCAAATAACGTTTTATAACGGCGGAAACAGTGAAATAACCCTGTCAACGCCCGAAGGAAAGGCAAGAGCAAAGTGCGTGCATATGCAAATATGGCATATGCAGATGCCGAGATTGGAAGAGTCGGAGCTGCCAAGAGGGATACAGCCCGAGAGATCCACATATGATGATGTGATAGCTGCCTACGGTGAGCCGCAGGAAACAGAAGAACTGAGTCCCGAATTTAACAATCCTGCTAAGCAGATCATATATAAGAACGATATATACAGTATGAAATTAAAATTTGTGGATAGCGGGACCGGATATATTCTGAGAGGAGTAATACTGTCGGATAACGAACTGTCAGAGCTTCACGGAGAGCTTAATTGATATAGTGACGGGGAATAGTCCCTTGATCGAACAAAAACGGCTGCACAAAGATATGCAGCCGTTATTTTTTTGATTCAGAGCCATTTTTTCTTTTTGAAGAACCACAGGCTGAGCACTACTATAAGAATGCTCACTATGATGACTATGGGGTAGGATATCTTCCATGCGAGCTCGGGCATATGCACGAAGTTCATTCCGTACCAGCCTGTTATGAGCGTCAGGGGAGTGAACACGGTAGTCACTATGGTGAGCACCGCCATGATGTGGTTCTGGCGGACATCGAGCTGTGACTGGTAGAGGTCACGCACCTGAATGGTATAATCACGCAGAGATGCGGCTATATCGTGGAGAAGAGCCATGCGCTTATTGAACAGGTGGAAGTATCTGAGATTGCCGTGACGGAAGAAGTTGTTTTCGTTTTCCTCGAGTTCCTGACCCAGGTCCATAAGCTGTTCGTAGTGTATGCGCAGGTCGCGGAGGTCTGAGCGTATCTCATTTATGCGGCAGGGGTATTTATCGCTGAGATTGGTCATTATGGAGTGTTCGATATCGTCAAGTTCAGCCTCATAGCGTTCCATTACCTGCTGGTCACGGTGGACTATCTGTTCGAGAAAGTCATAGAGGAATCTTTCAAGGCAGGGGACTTTCCAGCGTTTTGTGGAGCATATCTGACCAATGAGCTGCATTACTGTACCGCTGTCGTCGATAAATACTATGCCTTTTTCGTCGAGAGCGAAGGCGAAAGAAGCACTTTTTCCCGATATATCGTCACGGTCGGGGATGCAGAATGTGCCTGTCAGCGAGTCGTAGTTGACCTCAGCCTTAGTGCTGTTGGCTTCACGGGCGCTGACTTCAAGTTCGATACCCATATCAAAGCTGGTGTTTTCTTCGAGCCATTCTTCTGTGGTGAGCACGGCTATATATCCTTTGACGGGACGCACCTCGCACTGTTCGAGGGTCTCTTTTATCTTGAAGTACATATAGTATACCTCCGTCTGTTATTTTTTTCCAACCTTTATTATACAGTAAAGACCGTCGGCTGTCAATGGTTTTTCAGCGGCGGTCTATAGTTATCCTGAGGTCAAGGCCGTCGTCTGCGAAAACATCAGCGGCGGCTTTTTTGAGTTCGGTATCGGACATGGAAAAACCGTAGGGGACGCTAAGGTCGAAAGAGAGCCTATCACCGTCGGGGGAACGGCAGACACGCAGGTCATGAAAGCTGAGGCGGCTGTCTGTCTGCGAGAGAAAGTCACCGAGTTTTCTGCGGAGTTCAGCGGTGCGGCTGTCGTTTACAGCGGCGGGGTCCATGTGGATAGTAAGCTTTATGCCGAGCTTTTCGAGGACCTCACGTTCAACAGAGTCAACAAGTTCGTGAGCCCCGACAAATGTCTCGGTATCGGCTATCTCGGCGTGGCAGCTGCCTATTATATTCGAGGGGCCGTAGCTGTGGATAAGGATATCATGTACGCCGAGTATACGTTCATTTGAGCAGATGAGTTTTTCAAGGCGGTCAACAGTTTCCGGGTCTGCGGGACTGCCGAGAAGTTCATCGGCGGTATCCTTTACGATCTCAAAGCCCGATCTGAGTATCAGCAGGGAAACGAGTGCGCCTGCGATACCGTCAAAGGGGAGCGAGGTAAATTCAGACAGGATAAGAGAAAGTGCGGCGGCAGATGTGGCTGCCACATCTCCGAGGCTGTCTTTGGCAACGGCGGCAAGCACCACCGAGTCTATGCGTTTGCCGAGGCGGTCGTTAAGAGAGAACATCATGAGTTTGACTGCGACGGATATTATAAGTATGGCAAAGGAAAGCACTGTCAGTTTTACGGGGGAGGGGGATATCATCTTTCCCACAGATTCTTTGATGAGTTTTGCGCCCATGATAAAAATGAGTGCTGACAGACCGAGTGCGGTGAGGTATTCCATTCTGCCGTGACCGTAGGGGTGTTCCTTATCGGCGGGTTTTGCTGCCATTCTGCACCCGAGGAGGGTGACTATGCAGCCTGCGCAGTCGGCAAGGTTATTGAAAGCATCGGTCATGACGGCGATAGAGGAAGTGATGATGCCTGCGAAAAGTTTCAAGGCGAAAAGAAGAATATTGCAGACCATGCCGCACACGCTGCTCAAAGTGCTGTAGCTTTTGCGCACTGAAGCGTCAGAGATATTATCTGCATTTTTAATGGTCTTATCGGCAAGTATATCCGCAAAGTGCCGTTTCATGGCATCACCCCCTGCTATATCATATGTGTAATTATATCACAA
>CADBTD010000243.1 GCA_902797535.1 uncultured Ruminococcus sp.
AATCTATACCGGATATATCGCTCGTCTTTGCTCGTCTGATCGTCATATGATCATGCCTCCGTTTTGTTTTTACGGCCGAAGAAACCTTTAAGTTTATAATATCTTACATACAAATAAGAAATTATAAGCCCCAGTGCCGTGACCGTCCAGCTTATGGGATACGCTGTCATAAGCCTTGGGAAAGTCTTATCAGATGCAAATGCAGTGTATACCCAGGTGATCCTTACTCCGCAGATACCAATTATACATATGAGCGCAGGGATAAATGAGTATCCGAATCCCCTCATCCACCCTGACAATATCTCAATTATGACATTCAGAAATTCGGACAGCAGTATAAATTTCAGTCTTATCATACCGTATTTAACAACAGCAGGATTCTTATTGAACAGAGGAAGAAGATACTTGCCCAGACTAAGTATCAGGACCGCCGCAACAACAGTAAAGACTGCATCCTGCAGTAATGTCACTTTCAGTGTTTTAGCACAGCGTTCGGGTTTTCCTGCGCCATAATTCTGTCCGACAAAAGTAGTGCAGGCCTGACCAAAAGCATTAAGTATATAGTATACGAAGATCTCAATATTAAAAGCTGCAGATGAGGCAGCCATAACATCACCGCCGAACTGATTGACAGAACGCTGGATTATTATATTCGATATCGCAAATACCATTCCCTGAAATCCCGCCGGAAGCCCTATCTGTATCATCTGCTTGAGCATTTTTCCGTCTATCCCGAGCTTTTTCACACTGAAATGTATCGCCGAAGTATCCTTTATCAGGAAAAAGATAAGCAGCGCAGAACTTATAAAGTTTGAGATCGCCGTCGCAAGCGCAACTCCGCTTACAGACATTTTCATCACTATAACAAAGAACAGATTGAGCAGAACATTTATCACACCGGATGTAACAAGACATATCAGAGGAGTTCTCGTATTTCCCCTGCTTCTGAAAACAGCCGATGAAAAATCATATAGCAGTATTACAGGAATACCAAGACAGTATACACGAAAATATTTTAGTGACAGTGGATATATATTGCTGTCAAGGTTCATTTTTCCGAGTATCGTTCCCGACAGTACCTCACAGATAATGGTGAGTATTACGCCGCATATCACTGCAAAAAGCAATGATGTATGGACCGACTTGTTGACCGCTTTGTCGTTGCGGAGTCCTGTATATCTTGCAATAACCACATTAGCGCCGACTGATATTCCTATAAAAAGGCTTATTATAAGATTTATCAAAGGCACATTTGCTCCGACAGCACCCATAGCGTCAGAACCCACGAAATTCCCGACTACCGCAATATCAGCTGCGTTGAACAGCTGCTGCAATATACCTGTCGCTGCCAGCGGCAGAGCAAATTTCAGCGTTTTATCACCGATACTGCCTGACAGCAGATCCATCTCATTATTTTTCATTTTCTCACACTTTCACAAAAATAATACAAAATCCAGCTTTTATTATATCATAAAAATATTACGATTTATAGTTCTGTTATCCGATAACATTTAACTATTTGTAAATTAACAAGCACCTGACAACATAAAAAGCCAGGTGCGTTGTTTATTACTATTTGGATAATATTTTCGTTGCCGTAACATCGACCTGTGAAGGATCAAGTATAAGTTCACCTATTTCATCACATACTATCCGTCCGGAAAGCGGATTCTTTATACTGTCTATAGGTCCCGAAAGCTCAGCATCAACAGATGAATACTCAAAAGCAAGGCTTGTACCTGCGAGCTTGCAGTTTTTAAGCACAAGGTCTTCTATGTAGCAAAATCCCTGAAGACTTTCAATAATGCAATTGATAAAAGTGAGCTTTTTTGAGTTCCACCCGATATATTCGCCTGATATATATGTATTCTCGACTGTTATATTCTCACTGTTCCAGAATGCATCCTTGCTCATAAGCTTAGAATTAGTTACATGAACATTTTTTGCACCGTCAAAACTGTAATTTCCGTCAAGTTCAAGTCCGTCTATTATCATATCATTACAGTTCATAGCAAAATAATCACCCTTGGCAGAAACTTTTTCAAGTTTCACAGCACTGCACTGCCAAAGAGTCTCAGCAGCATCTGAGAATACAACATTTTTAATATCTACTCCACTGCATCGTCTGAAACCCTTAGGAGCATCGTACCTGCAGTCTTTCAGAGAGATATTATCGGTATACCATATTCCTGCCCTTGCCATGGGTTCAAAATCTGAATTGCTTACATCTATATGCTTACTGTACCATAATGGATATTTCCAGCGAAATGAAGTTGAAACAAGCGTGATATTTTCACTGTGTTTCAAAGGTGATTCACCGTCTTCAAAAATGCAATCCCTGAAAAACATATCTTTTGCCTGATACATTGCACGTTCACCGGTAAAAGTGCCGTTATGATGTTCTGTCATCATTATACCTCCGAATTCGATCATATCTATTATAGCACATGACCACATAAATGTAAAGGCTTATGGAGTAAAATTGTATTAAATAAAAAAGAAAGACATCTTAAAAACTAAAGATGCCTCAAAACCGTGCTATTATTTATTTCTATTTTCTTTGATAATAACTCTTACTGCGATAATAATGCCGCAGATAACTACAACTCCGGCTATTACAAGTTTTATCACGGAACGGATATCCGACAGGCTGTTTCCTCTGACGATCTCAAAAACAAGAAACAAAACCGTACACAAAATCATACAGACAGCAACTATCGCTGCCCTGATCTCAGCTCTTTTGTTCTTCATTTTTATTATCTCCTCGACTGCATTATGTTTAAAATAACATAAAATAATTTAACAATCTATGTTAACAGTCTACCATATTTTTCTTTTTCCGTCAAGGATTTCAAAAATGATTTGTATAAATAAACAAGCCTGCATTAACAAGCATTACTATTTCATCAGGTTGTTTTTTATCAATTGTTCAATATGACCAATAAGAGCATGACAAATTTCTAAAAATCAAAATTTTGAAAGTACATTTTGCTTGTTAATAAAATAACAAAGAATTTACAATATTTAACAGCAATATAGGTGTAACACGATACAATGTGCTATTATTGATCGATCACTCTTGTAGAGCCCTTTACTATAAGATCACAGGAAATATTAACTTCCTGCTTTTTCAGATCCGGATCATTTATTCTGGCAAGGAGAATATCTCTTGCGGCACAAGCCATTTTAGGAACATCAATCCCCATAGTGGTTATGGGCGGGTCACACAACTCCGATATGAGATAATTATCAAAACCGACGATGGAAATATCATGTGGTACGGAGATCCCCTTTTCTTTAAGCTGTCTGATAACATTATATGCAGTCTCATCACAGTTACAGACAAATGCTGTCGGAAGAGTTTCCGGGAAAGATATATCCACAAAGTCTGTACCGTCACGGTCATCAAGTATCCATTCATCCTTTACAGCAAGACCGTGTTCAAGCATTGCTTTGGTGTAACCCATATAGCGGTCAAATATACTTGAAGTAGCTCTGACTGTGCCTATGAACCCTATATTCTTGTGTCCGACAGATATCAGATATGATGTTATCTCATAACATCCGCCAAAGCCATTTGTTATAACATGGTCTGCAGAAAAACCGGAAATATAATAATCAAGCTGCAAAAGTGCAGGCATTTCCTTATATAAAAGCTCAGCATAATCACGGCTGACCTGACCCAGAGAAATAAAAGCAGAAACTCTGTGTTCCTTTATAATATCCGGAAGAACAAGCTGTTGTTCATCCTGCTGTGTGAGTATTTCCATAAGGCAGAAGAAACCGTATTCCTTGAATCTTACAACAAGTTCATTATAAAGCGACCAATAGAAAGACCCCTTTGGAGCCATGAATTTTTCAGGGATGAGCACCCCGACCATACGATTATTACTGATGCTCACTGAATGTATGGCAGTATAGCCAAGCTCATCCGCGGTCTTTTTGATCCTTTCACGAAGTTCAGGGCCAACGCCTTTTTTATCAGCAAGCGCTTTTGAAACAGTCACAGTGCTGGTACCGCATATTTTTGCTATATCAGATAAAGTTACAGACTTGCTCATAAAGACCTCCTAAAAAATATGACTTGCGGTCATACCATAATTTTATCACAAATTGCCGTGATGGTCAATATTAATTTCATAATATATATATCACAAAGTAAATGCAAGTCATATGTTCAAAGGTCTGCTGTATATACAAAAACTCCCGCAGAAAAACTGCGGGAGCAAATATACTATTAATGTAAATGATCAGCCCTTGACCATGCTTGCGATCTCGTCAGCGAAGTTTTCTTCCTTCTTCTCAACGCCGTCGCCGCGCTCGAAGCGGATAACATCAGTAACAGTGATAGTGCCGCCGAGCTTCTTAGCCTCAGCATCTACATAACCCTGAACGGTCTGCTTGTCATCCTTTACGAATGCCTGTTCAAGGAGGCAGTTCTCGCTGTAGTACTTTCCTACCTTACCCTCAACGATCTTTACCTTTACCTGCTCAGGCTTGTTAGCCATCTTAGGATCCTCAGCCATCTGAGCGAGCATGATCTCCTTTTCCTTCTCGATAACTTCAGCAGGCACCTCTGCTCTGTTTAAATAAGCAGGATTGAGTGCAGCAGACTGCATTGCAACGTCCTTACCGATGTAAGCTACCTTATCAGCATCAAGATCGGTATCGAGCTTTACGAGAACACCGATGCTGCCGCCGTTGTGAACGTAGGAAGCAAGCTTGCCCTCAAGTCTTACAAATCTGCGGATAACGATGTTCTCTCTTATCTTCATTCCTGCAAGCTCGGTAAGAGTCTCAGCAACAGTCTTGTCGCCGCCGCTAATTGTCAGAGCGTTAAGAGCATCAACATCAGCAGGAGCCTTTTCGATTATCGTATCAGCAACATTAGCTACGAAAGCCTTGAAATCATCAGTATTTGCAGCGAAGTCAGTTTCAGTGTTGATCTCAACAAGAACACCGACATTGCCCTTTACTACTGCAGCAACTGCGCCTTCAGCAGCAGCTCTGCCGCTCTTCTTAGCCTGAGTAGCAAGACCCTTTTCACGAAGTATCTCTATAGCCTTTTCCTGATCGCCGTCGGTCTCAACGAGTGCTCTCTTGCAATCCATCATACCAACGCCTGTAAGTGTCATAAGTTCCTTTATTGCGGTAACTGTAACAGCCATTTTTATATTCCTCCTGTATTTATTCGTATCTCAAATATAGGCAGACTGATTTGTCTGCCTATACGATAAAGTCTTAAGATTATTCAGCTGCTTCTTCTGCTTCTTCCTCTTCGGAAGCAACCTCAGCATCAGAGCCCTGTCTTCCCTCGATGATAGCGTCAGCCATGCAGCCTGCGATGAGCTTTACAGCACGGATAGCGTCATCATTACCGGGGATAACGTAATCAACGTCATCAGGATCGCAGTTGGTATCAACGATAGCTACTACGGGGATACCGAGCTTCTTTGCTTCGCTTACAGCGATCTTTTCCTTTCTCGGGTCAACTACGAAGAGTGCGCCGGGAAGGGACTTCATATTCTTTATACCGCCCATGAACTTCTCGAGCTTTTCGATCTCGAGAGTGAGCTTAACAACTTCCTTCTTGGGGAGAAGGTTGAAGGTTCCGTCTTCTTCCATAGTATGGAGCTGCTCAAGTCTTCTGATTCTGCTCTGGATGGTCTTGAAGTTGGTCATCATACCGCCGAGCCATCTTGCGTTTACATAATGAGCACCTGCTCTGAGAGCCTCTTCCTTGATAGAGTCGCCTGCCTGCTTCTTAGTACCTACGAAAAGTACTTCCTTGCCTTCTGCAGAGATCTCACGAACGAAGTTGTAAGCCTCTTCGAGTTTCTTAACGGTCTTCTGAAGATCGATAATGTAGATGCCGTTTCTTTCAGTGAAAATGTAAGGTGCCATTTTCGGGTTCCATCTTCTTGTCTGGTGACCAAAGTGTACACCGGCCTCAAGAAGCTGCTTCATTGATACTACTGCCATTGTAGTAACCTCCTGTTTGGTTTTTTTCGCTTTCGCGTATCGTCTATCCTCTGGACAGGTCTAAGCCTTCACCCGATCTTTCGGGAACCACAGCGAACCCTGCCCATGCGAATTGCTTTAATATTATATCACATCTGAAAATAAAATGCAAGCATTTTTTATTCGTTTATTTCAACAAACTTTCAACAGTAAACGATCTGGTTTTTGTTGACACCGACTCTGTCTGCTGTTCGACCAATATCGTATCCTCGCCCACAAGAGATATCTCGGAGCACTTTATAACTATATCGCCTTCCCGTCCCATAAAGCCAAATGCCCTTACTCTGCCGTAGATTATGAGAGATGTCACTCTTTCGGTATCGGTATCTACTTCAATATCGTCAACATATCCGAGTCTCATGCCTGTTTTCATGTCTATTACTTCCTTATTCCGCAGTGCTGTAAGTGTACAAAGCATAAATCATCACCTCTTGGGATAATATGCCGAACCATAGTTGTCCTATGACATGACAGGCAAAATATCATTCTATGCTGTCAATAAGAGCTGAGATCTCATTCAGGCTTTTTATTGTATAAGCCTGTCCGAAAGACTTGCTTTCACCGTCCCTGTTTATCAGCACAGGCACCGCACCCGCATCAAAGGCGCATTCTATATCCTTTTTCTCATCGCCGGCAAATATCATTTCCGAAGTTTTTATACCTGATTTTTCGGACAGGATCATCAGTCCTCTGCCGTCGGGCTTTCGCAGACCTGCATCATTCGATGTAAAAGGCATATCGATAAGGTCTATAACATCTTTAATGTCCTCAAAGGCGAATTCATTATCCATACCGTACGGAACGTCAGAAAATGTAGCCGTGAAAATGCCTCTTGCCTTTAACGCTGTCAGCGTTTCGTGCGCTTCATCATAAAGTCTGACTTCACGTCGGAAATACCGATAAAAATCATTCTTCACTTTTTCCTTGTATACTGCAGGTACAGTTGTTCCGTCAAGTATTTCAGCAAAGATAACATCAGATGAGATCTCTTTCGTTCTCGGATTTATTCTTGTATTATATTTTGCCAGCGTTTTTCCTATGTGCTCATACTCCTCCTCGTTGAAGACCAGATCATTCCTTTCGGCTATGCTTTCAAATGCGGGCCTGTACAACGCAGACCAGTTCAAAGGAACAGGATAAAAAACAAGCGTCTGCCCTATATCGAATACTACTGCTCTGATACTCATAGCACAGAAACCTCATCTGTCATCTCTGATAAGAGAATACATTTTCATATCCAGCAGCTTGCCATTCTTGACTGCATTCTGTCTTAAAATGCCCTCAAAACGGAACCCCGCCTTTTCAAGCACACGGCAGGATGCCGTATTATATGCAAAGGGTTCTGCAAATATGCGAATGATATCGCTGTTTTCAAAAACATGATCGCAAGTCATTTTTACAGCTTCAGAAGCTATACCTCTGCCCCAGTACTCTTCGGCGATGTAGTAACCCATTTCCGCAGTCAATCTGTGGATATTTCCCCGGCGGAATGCTCCGATGCTTCCTATCGTCTTATCATCAACTGTTATTGCAAAGGAAAAAGTATCATTTTTATCAGCTGAAAGCATAGCGTTGATGAATTCCAGACCGTCAGTTTCAGTATAAGGATACGGAAGACCATCCCTGAGATTATCAAGCACATTTTTATTTGAAAGAGCCGCTGCAAGGTCAACAGCATCCGACGTTCTCCATTCTCTTATTTTTACAACCATTTTTTCACTCTCCTACTCTTTATGCAGTGAATATCCTGCTTGTACATCCACAGCTCTGCTGTCAATGAGATCTGTATCAGATGAGAGATCGTTTCTCACCGCCGAATAACGGGATGGGCCGTCCGCCTTTCAGGCGGAGTACATCACTGTATTGATTATAGCACATTGCATTTTAAAGTGCAAGTATACTGTGGGTATATTTTGAGTGTGTGCATCATATAAGATCCGTGCGCATATAATTTCAAATAAAATAAAAATGGAGTGATGATATGAAACTGCCTGCGCTTACTTTTTTCGGACTTGCCGGAGAATACCGCCCTGTAAGATCACTTGTCACGATATCAGGTGACACTGACGTAATGGTAGAAAACTGTCAGAGGATACTTGAATGCAACGATATAAAATGCAGTGTAGTATCAGCGGGATATGTAATAGAGATATGGGGCAGCGGTCTTCACGCATCAACATTTGCAAACGGAAGTGCAGGCATCTCGGGAAGAGTGCAGAGCATCAATATAGAACGCAGACGAAACGGCGGTGACGGCAGATGACGGGAATCATAACCGTAAGATACAGAATTATTTCAGACAACCATGCAAGACTTTTCCAAAAGCTCAGAGAAGAACGTATCAAGACTTTTGATATCACTGACAAAGATGATATACTCTTCATTTCGGTCACGATCCGTTTTTCACAAAAGTTGAAAAAGCTCCTTGACCAATCGGAATGTGTATACGAAACAGTATCAAAAGGCGCCTTGATCAGACTTTTTGATCTTTCAATGAAAAGATCGGGACTGTGCATAGGTGCAGTCATTTGCACGGCAGCAGTACTGACAGCAAAAGACCGTACTCTTGATATAAAGGTACTTACGGATAATAAAGATATAAGCAGCAGCGTCATGACCATAATGAAAGAAAACGGCGCAGGTATAGGAAGCTATATCCCCGGCATCAACAAGCCAAAGATAGAGCGTCTGCTGAAACAAAAAGCAGAAGGCATATCCTGGGCAGGGATAAGCATTACCGACAGTACTTTGACGGTTGATGTTATAGAAAACATCCCTCAGCCGCCAAAGCACTGCGAGCGTATGCCGTCAGACCTTGTTGCGGCGCACGACGGAGTTATTGAAAAAGTTGAAATACTTAATGGCAGACTCGAAAAAACGATCGGCAGCGGAGTAGTAAAAGGAGAGATCATAGTAAGCGGAAAGATACCGGAAAAGCGCACGACAGTTATAAAAGATGAAGAAACAGGATCCAGAACTGTCAAAACAGATGAGATAACCAGATATGTAAGATCCATAGGTGAAGTATACGGAACTTATACCGATACTCAGGTCTTTGAACAAAGCTACAATGATACAAGACTGATCCGCAGCGGTCAGGACAGGCATCTGAAAAGTTTAAGACTGCTCGGGATCGAGATACCGCTGTACATAAAGGATACAGACGGCTTATTATTGAGCGATGAAAAGACCACCGACTTCGCTGCGGCAGGGATAAGGATACCGATCGCCATTTGCGACAGAACATATGAAAAATGCACATTTTCAACTGTCATCTACAGTAAGGAGCAGGCGGCTGAGATCGCCCGCAGAACAAGCAGAACTTATGAAAAGAATTTTCTCGGTGACAGCGAAATAAAAAAACGCGACGAACAGCTGACATATACATCCGATAAAGCCATTCTGACCGTCAAATATGAAATTTACGGCAAGATGACCGAAGAAAAGCAATTTTTTATAAAAAAGTAACAAAAATAAACGTTTTTTTCTTGCAATTCGTTTTATAATATGGTATAATATTATATATTTGAAATAATGTGTACGTTTTGTGCAAAGCAGAACAATACAAATTTCCACATTTTTATGGAGTAAAATACAGAATGTACGAACGGATTATCAGTGTTGACGGGATAGAGCATATGCTCAATCTTTTCGGCAGTTATGATGAAAATATCAATTCACTTCAAAAAGAATACAACATCACCATAGTCAACAGAGGCGATGAGATAAAGCTCACAGGCGATGAAGACAACGTCAGCAGAGCAGCAAAAGCCATAGATACTCTATTGCTTCTTTCAAAAAAAGGCGAGAGGATAAACGAGCAGAATCTCAGATATGTATTTTCACTTGTGAGTGAGGGCCTTCAGGACGAAGTCCAGAAACTTTCTGATGACGGCATCTGCGTCACACTTAAGGGCAAGATAGTAAAGCCAAAGACCATAGGTCAAAAAAAATATGTAGATGCTATACGTGACAATACGGTAGTGCTGGGAATAGGTCCTGCGGGAACAGGCAAGACATATCTTGCTGTTGCTATGGCCGTAAAGGCTTTCAGAGCGCATGAAGTAAGCAAGATAATACTGACGCGTCCTGCTGTCGAAGCCGGTGAAAAGCTGGGATTTCTCCCGGGCGATCTGCAAAATAAAGTCGACCCGTATCTGAGGCCTCTGTACGACGCTTTATTCGAGATGCTCGGACCCGAAAATTTCCAGAAACAGCTCGAAAGAGGCTCGATAGAGGTGGCTCCCCTTGCCTATATGCGCGGAAGAACACTTGACGACAGCTTTATCATACTTGATGAAGCGCAGAATACCACTCCCGAACAAATGAAAATGTTCCTTACACGTTTAGGCTTCGGCTCAAAGATAGTTATTACGGGAGATGTCACCCAGATAGACCTTCCCGACTCAAAACGTTCGGGACTTATAGAGGCAATGAGAGTCCTCAAGAATGTTGAGGATATTTCGATAAATCGTTTTACCGAAAAGGATGTTGTACGCCATAAGCTCGTTCAGGATATAATCAAGGCGTACGAAAAATATTACGAAAGGGGCTCCGGTCACAAAAATGGATAAGGTAAAGGTATTGATTACGAATAAGCAGTCAGAGGTCAAGATCCCCGTAGGTATCAGACTACTCATACGCAAGTGCTGCCACGCTGTACTTGCTTACGAAAAATTCGGTCATGATGCCGAGATCAGTGTTCTTCTCGTAAACAACGAAGAGATCCATTCGCTCAACAAGGAATACAGGAACATAGACAGACCTACCGATGTCCTCAGTTTTCCTCTCGGAGAAAACGGAGAATATGATGACAATCCCGAAACAGGTGCGAAAATGCTCGGAGATATCGTTATTTCACTCGAAACTGCACAGAAACAGGCACAGGTCTACGGACATTCTCTCGAACGCGAGGTAGGATTCCTGACAGTACATTCAATGCTCCACCTGCTTGGATATGACCATGAGGAAAGCTCGCTCCAGGAACGTCTTATGCGCGAAAAAGAAGAGGCTATCCTCGGGAACCTCGGTATATCAAGAGATGAAACATTTGTGGTGTCGGAGCATTCTCACAAATGAAAAAATTCCTGAAAAGCTTTTATTATGCCGCCGTTGGTATTCTGAGCTGCATAAAGGACGAGCGCAATATGCGTATACATATCTGTGCTGCGTTCTATGTTCTGCTGCTCATGCCCTTCTATGAACTCACAAAGGGCGAGAAAGCGGCGGTATTCTTGTGCATAGGCTCAGTAATGGCGGCCGAATGCTTCAACACAGCCATAGAGGCAGCTATAGACCGCTGTTCTCCCGAAAAACACCCATTGGCAAAGCTGGCAAAGGATGCTGCAGCAGGTGGAGTGCTGATACTTGCAGTATTCGCTGCTGTGACAGGATGCACGATATTTTTTGATACAGCGGTCCTGAAAAAAATATTTGAGCAGATGATAAGCAAGCCTGCAGAAGCGGTCCTGTTCGTGATATCAGTGATAGTATGCGGTGCATTTATCATACTCCCATGCTTAGGAAAAGAAAAAAAGCAATAAGCAGGCAGCCGTCAAGCACATCTTCCGGCCGAACAAAATGTGACCGGAACTGCAAATATCAACTGTAAAAAAGGATTATAAAATATGGAAACCAAAAGTGTATTTGTAACTATAGTAGGCAGACCTAACGTGGGCAAGTCATCATTGCTGAACGCCCTTGTCGGCGAGAAGATCGCCGCAGTTTCTGCCAAGCCGCAGACAACACGCACAAGAATAACAGGTGTACTCACTAAAGACGAAACACAGTACGTCTTCATAGACACACCGGGCAAGCACCGTTCAAAAAACAAACTCGGTGAACACATGATGAAAACAGTCAAGGAAACAGTTGACGACAGTGAAGTTGCGCTTCTTGTTGTTGACTGCACGAAACCTGTATCGGATGCTGAAAAAGAGCTTGCTGCTTCTTTCAAGAAGCGTGCGCATCTTTCTTTGGTCGTAAACAAAACGGACCTTGCAGAGAAGGAGATACTTCTCGAAAGACTTGCCGAATATTCGCAGCTCGCTGACTTCGATGAAGTCATACCTGCCAGTGTTCTGAACGGAGAAGGTCTTGATATAATAATGGATTATCTTGATTCCAAGGCTCAGGAAGGTCCTCACTACTTCCCCGACGACAGTTTCACAGACCAGCCCGAAAAGGTCCTTATGGCAGAAATGATTCGCGAGAAGGCACTCAATTGTCTTGATGAAGAAGTACCCCACGGGATTGCAGTAACAATTGATATGCTCGAAGAACGTGATACTTCAAAAGGCGAACCGATACTTGACATTAATGCCACTATATATTGTGAAAGAGAATCTCACAAAGGAATAGTTATCGGAAAAGGCGGCAGTATGCTTCGCAGGATAGGCTCGGAAGCAAGAACTGACCTTGAAAATTTCTTTGAGATAAAAGTCAACCTTGATCTTTGGGTAAAGGTAAAGGAAGGCTGGCGAAACAACGAAGCACTGATAAAAAACTTCGGGTTGTCATAATATATCTCACAGTATATTTTTTCCGTCTATATAATGAGCTTTTTCGGGCAGGATATATAGTACTATATAATTAAAGTACATCATCTGCCGAAAGGAGCGCATTTCTTATGAAAAAAGAAGAAAAGATATTACAGGACAGCACCGAAAGATACTGGCAGGAATTTGTCAGAACAGGAAAGATAAAGGATTATCTTAAATATGCTACGGAGTGCAAGGAAGATTGAAAACGCTTGAAGGACTCGTTATCTCGGAACGGGATTCGGGAGAAACAGGAAAATCAGTCACTCTGCTCACCAGAGAACTCGGCTGTATAGACGTTTATGTTCGTGGAGGAAGAAAAAGCAACAAAAGCGTTTCCTCCACGCAGCTTTTTTGTTATGCGGTTTTTTCTCTTGAAGAAAAGCGCGGCGCAGATAATACCACCAGATATTATTACAACTCCAGTGAACCCATACAGCTTTTCTACAATATCAGACTTGATGCAAAAAGAATGGCTCTTGCCTGCTATTTTGCAGAGCTCTTGCTTTTTGCTGCGGAAAGCAGTGAAAATGCCGATGAAGTCATGCGGCTTACTCTTAACACACTGCATTTTCTGAACAAAGGTGACAGAAGCGAACTTCTTTTAAAAAGTATTTTTGAGCTAAGACTTCTGTGCGAAACAGGATTTCGTCCAAACCTGATAGGCTGCTGTCATTGTTACAGACCCGAAGATGACGAAATGCACTTCAATCTTCGTTCAGGAAATCTTGAATGTCATGATTGCGTAACATCAGATGATGCTATGTACGACTATATTTTTGACAAGACCATGCTTCATATAGTCAGGTTTATAGCCCTCGTTGAATATGAAAGACTATTTAATTTCAAAATAAGTGAAAAATATCAGAAGCAGTTGTCAGCCTTCACGGAAGATTTTGCACAGTATCACTACGGAAAGAAATTTCAAAAGCTGAGATTCTATAAAATGCTTTGA
>CADBTD010000244.1 GCA_902797535.1 uncultured Ruminococcus sp.
GCAAAGGAATATATCAGAAACGGCGACATATTCCAGGTAGTTCCCTCTCAGAGATTTGAAATACAAGATCCTCCCGACAGCTTTGATGTATACAGAATGCTCAGAACTACCAATCCTTCGCCTTACCTTTTCTATTTCAGCTGTCTTGATTATGCTTATGCAGGGGCTTCTCCCGAAATGCTTGTTTCAGTAAATGACGATGTAATTGTAAACAGACCTATTGCCGGAACAATAAAGCGCGGCAGAACAAATGACGAAGATGCTTCAAATGAAAAGAAACTTCTTGAAGACCCGAAAGAACGTGCAGAGCATACGATGCTTGTAGACCTTGGCAGAAACGATATCGGAAAAGTATCTGAATTCGGAAGTGTCAAAGTCACCGACTTTATGACAGTTGAAAGATATTCAAAAGTAATGCATCTTGTATCAAATGTAACAGGAAAGCTCGCATCCGACAAAAAGCCGATGGATGCACTTATGGCAGTACTTCCGGCAGGTACACTTTCCGGTGCGCCTAAGGTAAGAGCGATGGAGATAATCGACGAGCTTGAGACCACAAAGCGAGGTCTTTACGGCGGAACGGTAGGATATCTTGCTTATGACGGAAGCATTGATACCTGCATAGCGATACGCACTGTGCTTTTCAGAAACGGAAAAGCATATGTTCAGGCAGGCGGCGGTGTGGTTTTAGACAGCGACCCCGAAAAGGAATACGAAGAAAGCGTAAACAAGTCTATGGCTGTAGTAAATGCCGTTAAGGAAGCTGCAAAGCTGTAAGGAGACATTAAACATGACAGACTGCAAAGACCTTAACGAAGTTCGTGAGAATATCGACCGAATAGATGATCAGATAATCAGACTGATTGCCGAAAGAGGCGGATATGTAAAACAGGCGGCCGCTTTCAAGAAAAATGAGGAAAGCGTTCGTGACAGCAGCAGAGTCGAGGCTGTGATACTGAAAGCACGGACAAAAGCCGAGCTTTACGATGCAGATCCCGACCTTATCGAAAAATTGTACCGCAGCATGATAAACTCGTTCATAAACATTGAAATGAAGGAATTCAAAGGAGTAAATTGAAATGGCAGAAAACAATATAATCTTAACAGGCGACCGCCCTACAGGTCCGCTTCACCTCGGACATTACGTCGGCTCGCTCAGCACCAGAGTAAAGCTTCAGAACACAGGCAAATATGAGCCCTTTGTTATGATAGCTGACCTTCAGGCGCTGACTGATAACGCAGAAAACCCCGAAAAGATAAGACAGAACATACTCGAAGTAACACTTGATTACCTTGCAGTAGGACTTGACCCTGCAAAAACGACCATATTCGTACAGTCACACATACCTGCTCTTACCGAGCTTCCTATGTACTATTCAAATCTTGTTACCATGTCAAGACTTGAAAGAAATCCCACAATAAAGTCTGAGATAAAGATGAGAAATTTCGAGAGAAGCATTCCCGTCGGCTTCATGACATATCCTATCAGTCAGGCGGCTGACATAACCGCTTTCAGAGCAAAATATGTCCCTGTCGGAGAAGACCAGCTCCCGATGCTCGAACAGGCAAGAGAGATAGTGAACTCTTTCAACAGGATATACAAATGTGACATACTTGTAGAGCCCGAAGCTATACTTCCCGAAAACACCGCCTGCAACAGACTTGTTGGCACCGACGGAAGCACCAAGATGTCAAAATCTCTCGGAAACTGCATTTACCTCAAGGATGACGAAAAGACACTGAAGAACAAGATAATGGGTATGTTTACCGACCCGACACATATAAATGTCAGCGACCCCGGACATACCGAAGGCAACCCGGTATTCATTTATCTTGAAGCATTCTCGACCGATGAACACTTTGCCGAGTATTTCCCCGATTATAAGAACTTAGCCGAAATGAAAGAACACTATGAGCGCGGCGGTCTCGGTGATATGAAGTGCAAGAAGTTTTTAAACAGCGTAATGCAGGAAATGCTCAAACCTATCCGTGAACGCCGTGAAGAATTTGCAAAGGATAAAGGCGAGCTTCTGAACATTCTTCGCAAGGGTACAGACCATGCGATCGAGGTGTCTAATGAAACGCTGAAGCTTGTGAGAAACGCAATAGGTATCGACTATTTCAATGACGCAGAATTCATAGAGAAGTTTGCAAAATGACATAATAAATTACCTGACGATGCTTAAAAAACACATCAGGAAAGGCGCTCTGTATGCCTATAATACCAGCTTTGCACGTCAGGTAAGCTCTTTTTCTGAGGTGCAGGGAAAACGCTTTAGTATTTTAAAATAGAGTCAATGTAAACCAGCACTGATTTAAAGGAGTGGATCATATGATACTGATGATAGACAACTACGACAGCTTTACCTATAACCTATATCAGGCAATAGGTGTTATGAACCCCGATATCACAGTAAAAAGGAACGATGAGATAACTATTGAAGAAATAGAAAAGCTTGCTCCCGAAGCTATCGTAGTATCTCCGGGCCCATGCTATCCCGCACAGGCAGGGATCTCAGTTAAAGCTATAAAGCATTTTAGCGGAAAAATACCGATACTTGGAATATGTCTCGGACATCAGGCGATCGTCGAAGCATTCGGCGGAAAGATCATAAAGGCTGCTGAACAGCTTCACGGCAAAAAAACGATCATAGCCATTGACAATACCGTACCGATATTTGAGGAACTTCCTTCAGCAATTGAAGTGGCAAGATATCATTCGTTAATTGCAGAAAGAGCTTCTCTCCCCGATTGTCTGCAAATAATAGCCCGTGACGGAAACGGCGCTGTAATGGCTGTAAAGCACCGTGAACACAAAACATATGGTTTACAGTTCCATCCGGAGTCGATAATGACCCCCTTCGGTTCACAGATGATAGCTAACTTCCTTAAAGAGGCCGGCATCAGCTTTAAGCCTCAGCCGGGCATTGAACTTCCCGATGCACAGAAAGTAGAGCTTAAACCGCTTATCGCTAAGGCAGTTGAAGGACAGCATCTTACTCAGGAGGAAGCAAGACACGCAGTAGATATCATTATGAGCGGAAGAGCTACACCTGCACAGACAGCCTGCCTGCTTACCGCTATGAGAATGAATGTTGAAACTATAGATGAAATAACAGGCTGTGCTCTCGGCATGAGAGGAAAGATGACTACCGTCCCCCACAAGCGTGAAGTACTCGAGATCGTTGGTACAGGCGGTGACCTTGCAAAAAGCTTTAACATCTCTACCACCTCGGCATTTGTTATATCATCACTCGGTCAGGCTGTTGCGAAACACGGCAACAGAAGCGTATCTTCCAAAAGCGGCGCTGCTGATGTACTTGAGAGCCTGGGTGTTAAGATAGCATCAACACCCGAGATAGCATCTGCCTGCATTGAGGAAGTCGGAATGTCATTCCTGTTTGCACAAAGCTATCATAAGGCGATGAGATTCGTAGGTCCTGTCAGAGGTCAGATAGGAGCAAGAACAGTATTCAATATACTCGGGCCGCTTACAAATCCCGCTTCTGCCGAATACAATATCATCGGTGTATATGAGGAAAGACTGCTTGACATAGTTGCAAGTGTACTGAAAAACCTTGGTGTAAAACACTCAATGGTAGTATATGGCACCGATAAGCTCGATGAATTTTCAATATCTGCACCTACACAGGTGAGAGAAATAAAAGAAAACGGTGAGATCCTTTCCTATGAAGTCACTCCCGAATCAGTAGGACTGAAAAGGGGCACTAAGGAAGACATAGTCGGAGGAAATGCCGATGAAAATGCCGATATTACATTAGGTATCCTAAGCGGCGAAATAACTGATGCAAAACGTGATATCGTTCTGCTCAATTCAGGCGCAGCACTTTATGTCTGCGGAAAAGCACCTTCTATTGCAGAGGGCGTTAAACTCGCACAGTCTGCTATAGACAGCGGAGCTGCACTTGAGCAGGTGAAAAAGCTCGCTGCTTTTACAAACAAGGAGTAATATAAAATGATCTTAGACGAGATAATCAAAAGACGCAAGATTCAGCTTGAAAGAGAAATGCATGAATGCTCGCTTTCCGAAATGAAAAAACGAGCCGATATGCAGCTTTGTGACCGTATGCCTCTGCCGCTTGATGAAGTACTGAAAAAAGACAGACTGTCATGCATATGCGAAGTGAAGAAGGCATCCCCTTCCCGGGGGCTTATTCGTGAGGATTTCAGACCTGTTGAAATCGCTAAGGAGTACGAAGCAGCAGGTGCCGATGCCATATCGTGTCTTACTGAAGAACATTTCTTTCACGGTTCATCAAAGTTTCTCGCAGATATTCGCAAAGAAGTAAAGATCCCGATACTCAGAAAGGATTTTATCTTTGATGAATATCAGGTATATGAGGCTGCAGCGATAGGTGCAGATGCTGTTCTTTTGATAATGTCTGTGCTTGGATTAAGACACTACGTCAACCTTTACAAACTTGCCGAAAGTCTTGGACTGAATGTTCTCGTCGAAGTTCATAACACTGAAGAAATAAAAAAAGCCGCTGTAGCTGAACCTAAGATAATAGGTGTAAACAACAGAGATCTTACTACATTTGAGGTAGATCTGTATACTGTACAGAAATTAAAGCCATTCATATCAAACGACGCAGTCTTTGTTTCCGAAAGCGGAATAAAAACAAATTCTGATATGAAAATGGTACATTCGCTTGGTGCAGACGCTGTGCTTATAGGCGAAACACTCATGCGTTCCGATAATATAACCGATGAACTACACAAACTGAGAGAAGGAGTATAAATGGAAAAGATAGGAAGATTCGGTCAGTATGGCGGACAATATGTCCCCGAGACCGTCATGACAGCTGTTCATGAACTTGAAGCAGCTTACGAAAAGTACCGCAATGACCCACAGTTCATAAGCGAACTCAAAGCGCTTTACCGTGACTATGCAGGAAGACCATCAATGCTTTACTATGCTGAGAAAATGACAAAAGAACTCGGCGGTGCAAAGATATATATCAAACGTGAAGACCTTAACCATACAGGCTCACACAAGATAAACAACGTGCTCGGACAAATACTTCTTGCTAAAAAAATGGGCAAGAAAAGAATAATCGCAGAAACCGGCGCCGGTCAGCATGGTGTTGCTACTGCTACTGTATGCGCACTGTTCGGACTTGAATGTGAAGTGTATATGGGTGCAGAGGACTGTAAAAGACAGTCGCTGAATGTGTTCAGAATGAACCTGCTCGGTGCAAAAGTGACTGCCGTTGACAGCGGCACATCGACCCTTAAGGATGCTATAAATGAAGCTATGCGTGACTGGGTAGCCAATATAGAAACAACATTCTACTGCATAGGTTCGGTCATGGGTCCGCACCCTTATCCCACAATGGTGCGTGATTTTCAGAAGATCATTTCCGAGGAAATAAAAGAACAGCTCATGGAAAAGGAAGGAAGACTTCCCGACTGTGTGGTCGCCTGCGTCGGAGGCGGTTCTAACGCAATGGGCGCATTCTATAATTTTATAGAAGACAAGTCTGTAAGATTAGTAGGCGCAGAAGCAGCAGGCAGAGGAATAGATACTCCCGACACAGCTGCTACTATGGCACTCGGTTCGGTAGGTATTTTCCACGGAATGAAATCACTGTTCCTACAGGACGATTACGGACAGATAGCTCCTGTTTACTCGATCTCCGCCGGACTTGACTATCCGGGTGTAGGCCCTGAGCATACATATCTGAAAGAAACCGGAAGAGCAGATTATGTTTCTATAACCGATGAGGAAGCTGTATGCGCATTTGAATACCTTTCAAAAACCGAGGGTATAATCCCCGCTATAGAATCATCACACGCAGTAGCTGCTGCTCTTAAAATAGCACCTGCTATGAACAAGGATCAGATACTTGTTATCAACCTTTCGGGCAGAGGCGACAAGGACGTTTATTCAATAGCAAGATACAGGGGGGTAGATGTAGTTGAAGAATAGAATAGATA
>CADBTD010000245.1 GCA_902797535.1 uncultured Ruminococcus sp.
CGGCACACCGATATCAGAAGGCATCGTCATCGCAGACGAAATGTTCAACGATCTGCTTGGCGAGGATATCGCCATGCCCGACGGCAGCGATATGTCAGAGGAAGCTTTCGCAAAGTTTAACGAACAGCTGGAAAAGCTCTCGTTCAATAAAGCAGATATGCAATACAGATTCGTTGTACCCGAGGACACCTTCAAGCAGGCCGCAAGACCCTCTTATGATAATAGGTCATTTGAGTTCGGCGGCGTCACATATGACCTTGACGAGGCATTATATGCAGCAGACAACACATGGGTAGCTGTACACTATGACTTCGTCGGAACAGAACTTGCAGGCGGCAGCGAGAATTTTGAAGAGGTCTCAGAGAAATTCGATGAAAACGCAGTAAAGTTCTCCGAGCAGCTCGTTATAACCGTTGACGGCAAGGAGTACAAGGCAGATGCATCACAGACCGCTGAGTGGTGCGATACAAAGGGCACCGAGCTTGAAAAGGTAAAGAACAAGTGCTACATGACTGTGGTATTCCCCGCTATAGATTTCGATAACGCAAAGAGCGTGACCATATCCGACGGCACAGTCACCTATGATCTGAAATAACAAATAATTATTCTCCCCGAACATAAAAAGCTCCGCAGTTTTTCTGATGAACTGCGGAGCTTTTATCGCTTTGCTTTATTTTACTTTTGCAAGTGCTTCTGTCAGTGTCTTTCTTACAGCGCCGCTGCCCGAAAGCATATTATCAAGGTAAGCGCATATCTTGTCCGAAAGTCCTGCCTTTACAAGGTCACTTCCGAACAGTGAGGTATTGCCGAGTATGCTCTCGACTGCCTTTCTGTCAGCAGTCTTTCCGAACCATGATGCATCAACGGTCTTGCTGAGCTCCTCAAGCATCGGATCGGGGCTGAGTTCCATAGGCTCGCCGCTGTCGCTTATACCTGTAAGATATCTTATCCATGCCGCAATAACAAGAGGTATCAGCTCCAGCTTTGCGGTGTCATTCTTCTGCTCGTATGCCTTTATAGTTTCACCGAAGCGTATAGCCAGCTTCTGACTTGTATCTGTAGCGATACGCTGAGGAGTGTCGGGCAGATAGGGGTTGGGAAGACGCTGCTCGAGCACTTCCCTGAGGAAAGCCTCGGGACGTATGATAACAGGGTCGATGACAACAGGCAGACCTTCGACATAACCCAGCTTGTATACCAGATCTTTAAGGTCGGGGTCGTTCATCTCGGCGGATATCTTGTCAAAGCCGAGCAGACAGCCGAACACCGCCAGCGCCGTGTGAAGCGGATTAAGACAGGTCATTACCTTCATCTTTTCTGCACGGTCAACCGTCTCACGGTCGGTCATGTACACTCCCGCCTTTTCAAGAGGCGGTCTGCCGTTGGGGAAGCTGTCCTCGATAACGAGATACTGCGGCATCTCTGCATTTACAAAGGGTGCGATAAATGTCTTTTTCGCCGTGATTATCGGCTGCATATCCTCAATGCCCATATCCGTAAGCTCTTTTGTAATGCTGTCATCGGGACGCGGGGTTATCTTGTCTATCATGCTCCAGGGGAAAGATACCCTTGAACTGTCGGAAAGATAGGCGATGAACTCATCGGAAACAAAGCCCTTTTCTCTCCACTGCTCTGCTACGAACATAACGCCCTCACGCAGCTTTTCGCCGTTTCTGCTGCAGTTGTCCATGCTTACGAGCGCTATCGGCTTAGCACCTGCCTCAAAGCGTCCGAGCATCATAGCGGCAATGACCGACATAGCGCTGTTAAGACTTCCGTCGGGTCCGTTGTCTATATCCTGCTGAACATATCCGAACACCTCGCCGCTCATGCTGCGGGTAGCATAGCCTTTTTCGGTTATGGTAAAGGATATCATTTTAAGGCTGTCTGCCTTTGCGATGTTCTTCAGCTTTTCAAGACCTTCTCCCGACGCACCAACAGAATCCGAGATACCTGCAATAACACGCAGATACTTGTCGCCCTGCGCTCTCAGACCCACAAGCAGTGCAAGGTCATCAAAGGGCGGATATATCCTGTCGAGCATTTCGGTATCGAATGTGTCTGCGGCGATTATGCCTGTAGACATCTCGCCGTTTTTGATAAGCTCATCAGCAAGGCAGGCGATGTATCCTCTGAATATGTTTCCTGCACCGAAATGCACCCACTCGGGAGTCTTTGCAGTCTGTGCCCTTACCGACTCAATATCGAACTGCGGAAGCTCAAAGCCTTTCTGCTCCCACTGTGATTTGTTATTTTTAAGACTTTCAACATTCAGTTTCATGTCCTGTACTCCTTTATCTCTGTACCCTTGCCGAGCCTGCGCCCGATGCAAGAGCCCTGACTTCATCGACAGTGACGAGGTTTGCATCGCCCTCTACCGACAGTTTAAGGCAGGAAGCCGCTGCCGCGAAATCAACAGCCGACTGACTGTCCATGCCCTCAAGCTCGGCATAGATAAGACCCGCAGCAAAGCTGTCTCCGCCGCCCACACGGTCTACTATATCGTCTATGCGGTATTCGGTGCTGAAGCAGTGCTTTTCGCCGTCGTAAAGCAGCGCCGCCCACTTGTTCGCATTAGAAGATATGGTGGTGCGCAGGGTTATCGCAACTTTCTTAAAGCCGAAGCGCTCTTTAAGCTGCTCTGCCACCGCCTTGTATGCGTCATAATCGGCGTCGTCCCTTGCGTTGGTCTTTATCCCGAAAAGCTCCTCGGCCTGATCTCTTCCGCCGATGTACACATCAACGTACCTGCATATCTCAGCCATTACCCTGCCGGCCTTTTCGGCGTCCCACAGCTTTTTGCGGTAGTTTATATCACAGCTTACGGTTATGCCCATTGACTTTGCGGTCTTTACTGCTTCAAGTGCAGCTGCCGCAAGCTCATCACCGAGAGCAGGTGTTATTCCGGTGATATGGAACCAGTCTGCGCCCTCAAGCTCTTTTTTCCAGTCAAATTCCGAAGCCTCAGCCCGTGCAAATGCCGAGCCTGCGCGGTCATATATGACCTTTGAGGGGCGCTGTGCCGCACCGCGTTCAAGATAGTATATGCCTACCCTGTCTCCGCCTCTTATTATACCGCTCGTATCAACGCCGTATCTGCGAAGTGCATTGACTGCCGCCTGACCTATCTCATGTGCAGGCAGCTTTGTTATGAACTTTGCGTCATATCCGAAGCATGAAAGCGATACCGCCGTGTTAGCCTCACCGCCGCCGTACACTGCCCCGAAACTCTCCGCCTGAACAAAGCGGTCATATCCCACAGGCGCAAGACGCAGCATTATCTCACCGAAGGTAACTATCTTTTTTGACATATCCTGCCTCCTCAGTGTGCCGTAAGGCGTATGCCTGCTTCGGCGGCGTCTATGCTTACTATATCATCTCCGAGATATACCGCAGAAGCCGTATCGAACTTAACGCCCCGCCTTTCAAGATGATATACAGCACGCTTGATATTTGACGACTGCATTTCAGTAAAGGTCCTGCCGCCCGACTGCACAAGTCCCTTAAAGGTCATGCCCAGCATAAGGCTCACAGCCTTTTCGGTGTCCTTCTTTATCTTGTCCCAGTCATGACGTGCGATAACGTCCTTTGCCACCATAAAGCTGCCGCCGCAGGCTATTATCTTTTTATCGGCAAGATATGCACCCATATTTGCGGCATTAAGTCCGCCTGTAGGCATGAATCTTACCGCACCGTAGGGTGCCGCCATAGCCTTTATCGCTTTCAGACCGCCTATCTGCTCGGCGGGGAAGAATTTCACTTCTGTAAGTCCCAGCGACAGTGCCGCCTCGATATCCGACGGATTTGCACAGCCGGGCAGCATGGGAACTCCCTTGTCAAGAACGTGCTTTACCACCGCAGGGTTAAGTCCGGGGCTTACGATAAACTGCGACCCCGCAGCTATTGCTGCATCAGCCTGTTCACAGGTAAGCACTGTTCCCGCACCTACTATCATTTCGGGGCAGGCTTCTCTTATGCGCTTTATCGACTCGGCTGCAGCTGCTGTGCGGAAGGTTATCTCGGCAGCAGGCAGTCCGCCCTCACAAAGCGCTTTTGCAAGGGGCACTGCGTCCTCGGCGCTGTCTATCACAACAACGGGAACAATGCCTATCTTTTCTATTTCTTCAAGTATCTTGTTCATATCGGTTACTCTTTTCATTCAAGCCCGAAGAATCGCATAGCATTGTCAAAGCTTACATTTGCGACTATATTTCCGAGCGTTTTTTCGTCCCAGTATATCTCACCGTTTGCGGCAAGCCTTCCCACAAAGCTGCAGAGTATCCTTCTGAAATACTCATGCCTTGTGTATGAAAGCATACATCTCGAATCGGTGAGCATACCTATAAATGTTCCCAGCACGCCCTGTTCGCACAGCGAGCGCAGATGGTCTCTCATGCCGCCCTGATTGTCGTTGAACCACCATGCGGCACCGTGCTGCACCTTGCCTGCAACGCCCTCTTCCGCAAAGCACTTCGCCAGAACGTCAAGCGCCGCATTCTTGCAGGGGTCAAGGCTGTAAAGCACCGTTTTCGGCAGACAGTCCCTGCTGTCCAGTTCATCAAGAAAATGCGCCAGCGGTTCTATCGAAGCACTGCTGTCTATACGGTCAAAGCCCGTATCCTTTCCGATAAGACGGAACATCTTTGTGTTGGTGTTTCTCGCAACACCGAAATGCAGCTGCATCACCCAGCCGTGCTTTGCATAGTTTTCCGCAAGGAAAAGCATTATCTCGGTAACAAAGCCGTCTCTTTCGTCAGCCGTCACCTTTCCGCCCGAAAGTGCCTTTTTCAGCACTCTGTCGGTCTCCTCTTCGGTCATTCGTGTGCAGAGAAATTCTGCGGCACTCTGATCACTGCTGCGGCAGCCGTTGTCCGCAAAATGCTGCATACGCTGTACAAGCGCACTCTTCAGCGAGGCAAGGTCGGTTATCTCAACACCTGCCGAATCACCCAGACGCTTTACATAGCCTGCAAAGCTGTCACCGTCTATCAGCAGTATCTGATCGGGTCTGAATGTAGGTATCACCCTGCACCCGAGGTCCTTGTCCTCAGCTATCACCCTGTGCCATTCAAGACTGTCGCAGGGGTCGTCGGTAGTGCCTATGACTTTAACGTCAGACATCTTTATTATGCTTTTGGCAGACAGCTTTCCGCTTTTGAGGACCTCGCCGCAGATATCGAATATCCTGTCGGCATTCTCTTCATTTATAGGCAGATCACAGTCAAAGTATCTCTGTAATTCCAGATGGCTCCAGTGATACAGCGGACTTCCCACCGCCTGCGAAAGTGTCTTTGCCCAGGCTCTGAAACGCTCTCTTTCATCAGCCTTGCCCGTGATGTATTCCTCGGGCACGCCGCACTGACGCATCAGACGCCATTTATAGTGGTCCCCCGCCAGCCATATATCGGCTATCGAGGTATAATTCTTGTCCTCGGCTATCTCACGGGGGTCTATGTGGCAGTGATAATCTATTATCGGCTTGTTCTCTGCATAACCGTGAAAAAGTATCCTTGCTTCCTCAGTGTCAAGCAGAAAGTCCTTGTCCATAAAAGGTCTTCTTGTTTCAGACATCATTTGCCCTCCAGCTTATCAAGCATATCCCACACGCCGAGTATGTACATTATACCGAGAGCGCGGTCATACAGACCGTATCCGGGTCTGCACTTTTCGCCCCATATGTGTCTGCCGTGGTCGGGTCTTATGTATCCGTCAAAGCCGCCGTCATGATAAGCCTTGATGATATCGAGTATTCCCACGTCGCCGTCACAGTCACGGTGCGATGTCTCGCTGAAATCTCCGTTGGGGAAATGCTTTACGTTGCGTATGTGCGCAAAAGCTATCCTGTCGCAGTATTTGCGGACTATGTCAGCCACGTTGTTTTCGGGATTCGAGCCCAGTGAACCCGAACAAAGCGTCAGGCAGTTATAGGGGTCGTCCACCATTTTCACGAAACGCCCCACAGCCTCCTCGTCAACAAGAAGTCTTGGAAGTCCGAAAATGTCCCAGGGCGGATCATCCGGGTGTATAGCCATTTTTATATCGCACTCATGGCATACAGGCATAAGCTGTTCCAGGAAATATTTGAGATTCTCCCACAGCTTTTCCTTGTCAACACCCTTGTAAAGCTCGAAAAGCTGCTTCAGATTAGCAAGTCTTTCGGGCTCCCAGC
>CADBTD010000246.1 GCA_902797535.1 uncultured Ruminococcus sp.
CCTTTTGTTCAGATCTTCAGAATACTTTTTCAATAGTTTAAGATCATCATATTTCTCGGGTTTGCTCTCGGTGTTTTTTGCTACATACTGTGCATAGTTTCCAACTTGAGAAAGAAACTTATATGTGTTTTCAAGGTCTAGTTCCTGAACAGGAAGCTGCGACAATGCATTCTTTGCGGTCGAAGCTTCGTTGAACAATTTATTTGCAAGTGCTTCTTGCTGTTCGGATGTTCCGGCGCATAGCTGTTTTTCTATTGTGTTGTTGATATTTTCAGCCGCAGTACATAAATCTTCAAGTGATTTCAGATAATGGTTTCTGATCATTATCTTTTGTCTGCTGTTTTCTTTCATTAGTTTGAAATTCTTTGCTGCTACTAATATCATTAGTATTATCCCAAATGATATGATCCTTATAATGGTTCTTTTCTTTAATTTCATTTATTTTTATCACTCCGAATTTTAATAGTACATTTTGATGTACATCAATTTTAACTGTACATTTATTAGTACGATTATCTGTTATATAGTATCGCCTGTTTACTAAAATATATACCTTAGTTGTTGCTTTTTTCACAATAATATGTTATAATTAAATGATAATCTTTTGAGGAGCTATATTCATGATATACTTTGATAATGCTGCCACTACAAAACCATCAGAGTCGGTGATAAAGGCAGTAAATGATTCACTTTGCGAATTTGGAAATCCATCTTCGCTTCATAAACTTGGTCTTGCGGCATCTCAAAGAGTTGCGGTTTCACGTAAAATAATTGCGGCATCTCTCGGTGCTTTACCGGAAGAGATCTTTTTCACGTCCGGTGCTACTGAATCAGATAATACTGCCATTTTCGGAGCTGCAAACTCTCTTGGAAAACGAAAAAAACGTATAGTTGTTTCTTCTGTCGAACATCCTGCTGTGTCTGAACCGTGCAGACAACTTGAAGCAAAAGGCTTTGAGGTGATAAGAGTAAGTCCTCGTGATGGAGTTTTTTATCCCGAAGATTTTATCGAAGCAGTAAATGATAATACCTGTATCATCAGTATGATGTTTTTCAATAATGAAACCGGGGCACGACTGCCGGTTGCTGAAACATTTCGCCGTTTGAAAAAGAAGTATCCTGATCTTCTCACACATTGTGATCATGTTCAGGGTTTTATGAAAGAGCGCATTAAGGTTAAAACTCTTTTTGCGGATCTGATCTCTGTTAGTGGTCATAAACTTCATGCACCAAAGGGAATCGGAGCTCTTTACATAAAAAAAGGAATACATATTCCGTCGTTTATTTATGGCGGCGGACAGGAATCAGGGTTCAGGTCGGGTACTGAATCTGTTCCATTGATCTCGGCGTTTGGTGCTTCAATTGAAGAACTATCCAATAATATGGACAGCAGAGTGGGGATAGTTACTGAACTGTCAGAATATCTTCGTGAAAAATTGTCACAGATCGAAGGCGTATATATCAATTCGCCTGCTGATGCTACACCTTTTATAGTCAGCTTTGCATTGAAGGGTTATCGTTCGGAAATACTTCTGCATTATCTGGAACAGCGTGAGATCTATGTTTCAAGCGGGTCAGCTTGTTCAAAAGGTAAAAAGAGCTCTGTCCTTTCTGAATTCGGAATTCCTGATGATTTGGCAGATTCAACACTTAGAGTTAGTTTTTCATCTGAGAATACTCTCTCTGAGATAGACGAGCTTATCTCAGCTTTAGTTGACGCAAAACAAGAGCTTGTTTCAAAGTAACGGAGTTGATATTATGAGCAGTTTTACTTTTCAGATGTACTATGTTGTTTTTATTTCAGTACTTGTGCTTATTCTTTTTGCATTTTTGCTTGTCTTGATTGTTAAGCTTTTGAAAAAGAAACGCGTCATTACTTCCGCAATCGTAATCGCTGCTGATCTTGTCCTGCTATCCTGTTCTGTTCTTTTCGGCGTTACTCATAAAACCTACTATAAGTTTAATGACAGAAAAATACTTAAGAGCAACATTACAGATATCCATGAAAAATACGGTGAACCCGACAGATCTTATGGAAAGTATGATATGTATTATATCTATACCGATAACGATCATATAATGCCCGACCATTTGCCGCATTATTACTGTATCCGTTATAATGATGAAGGCGGTGTTGTTGAAGTGTGGGACGGCGTACTTCCCGGGGCATAAAACAACAAGATATAGTGCGAACAAATGTTCTATACTATTATATATATAAGAACAAGACAATGTTCGACATTCATCGCAGTATTATCATACAGATTACAAACATATGTTTTATACTATTATATATAGTGACAAGATATGACAAATAATGAAAGGGTGAATTTATTGAAGGAAATTATTTTATGTAAATTTGGAGAGATCGCATTAAAAGGTCTTAACAAATCTACTTTTGAAAGTGTTCTTGTCAAAAATGTCAAACGCAGGTTGAAAGGCCATGGAAGTTTTGAAATGTGGAGAGCTCAGTCAACGCTTTATGTTTATCCTGTGAATGATGATACCGACATGGACGAGGTCCTTGATGAGCTGAAACACGTTTTTGGCATTGTAAAGCTTTGTCGGGCACTTGAGGTCGAAAAGAATATGGAGTCGATACTTAACGATCCGCTTGACTATCTCACCGAGGCGCTTGAAGATGCAAAGACATTTAAGGTCGATGCAAAGCGTGCTGATAAACAATTCCCTGCAAAATCACCGGAGATCTGTGCAGAACTCGGCGGAAAAATACTTGAGAAGTTCCCTCATCTTTCTGTTGATGTCAGAAACCCTGATGTTACAGTCATGGTGGAAATTAGAGAAAAGTACGCTTTTGTTCATGCAGACAGTATTGACGGTGCCGGCGGACTTCCAATAGGGACCAGCGGCAGAGGAATGCTGCTTCTTTCCGGCGGAATCGATTCTCCTGTTGCCGGTTATATGATGGCTAAGAGGGGAGTTCAGCTTCAGGCGATACATTTTGAAGCTCCGCCTTATACTTCCGAGAGAGCAAGGCTTAAAGTTGAGAAGCTCGCTGAGGAGATTTCACTTTACTGCGGAGATATTGCATTCCACTGTGTTCCGTTTACGGATATCCAGGTCGCTCTGAAGGATAATTGTCCCGAGGAATTATTTACTATAATTATGAGAAGACTAATGATGGAGATCGCACAGCGGATTTGCGAGAAGGAAAACTGTTCATGTCTTATTACAGGAGAGAGCATGGGTCAGGTAGCAAGCCAGACAATGGGCGCAATTGTTTGTACTGATGCTGCCTGCAGGATCCCTGTCTTCCGTCCATGCATAGGACTTGACAAGTCAGAGATAGTAGAAATTGCCAGAAAGATCGACACTTTTGACACTTCTATTCTGCCTTATGAAGACTGCTGTACTGTGTTTACACCTAAGCATCCGAAGACAAGACCGATCCTGTCAGATGTCGAAAAAGCTCAGGCTTCTTATGATTTTGAACCAATGATCCAAAAAGCCGTTGAAAATACGAGGTTTTCGATCATTCGCTGTGGAGAACAGACTGTAAATATATAATACTTTACAGCTGTGAAATTGTTAATTTACGCAATTTTTCGTTCATTTGCGATTAATAATACAAATTATGGCAAAAATTAGCCAAATCAAGTTAATTTGCTTTACAGCAACAATAATCAATACAAGAAAAATTCATAAAACTTTGCAGGTGTAAAAATTGTACAATTGAATATAGTTACAAAATGGTTAAAATGATTTCGGATTGTAATCGTAATGTCCTAATTTTTGAACAGTTGCAAAATAGTGATATCTTAATTATATGTGTGAAATATTACGATTTTGCGTGCTTTTTCGACAATAACTGTACATATATTTGTACAGCTGAAAAATGGAAAATTATGACGCGGCAATTACGAACTGACTTTCAAATGCTCATGAACTTTGGTTAAATCATTCATTTTTGTTCATATTATCATCCATTTCACGGAAATTTATATGTGCAAATCATCCATAAATGTCAGGAAGGGTCATATGTTTTTTTATGAAGATAACAAATCGGTAACAGGGACTATTGACAGGATCGCTGAAGATGTTGTAAAATATATGTCAGGACGCGGACTGACCATGTCTGCGGCCGAAAGCTGCACAGGCGGTCTGATCTCAGCTACTGTAACTTCCGTACCGGGAGCTTCTGCTGTATTTATCGGCGGAGCAGTAACTTATACCGAAGGGCTTAAAATGAAGCTGCTTGGTGTAAAGAAAGAGACCCTTGAAAAATATACCGTATATTCCGCTGAAACCGCTGAAGAAATGAGCAGGGGAGTATTAAAGCTTACAGGCTCTGATTACTCTATAGCGGTGACCGGTATAGCCGGTCCCTCAGGCGGAACTGACGAAAAGCCTGTCGGAACTGTTTATGTTTCGGTCAGCGGCGGCGGCAAGACCGTTACCAAAGACCTTGCACTTTACAATGAAAATGAATATGGAAAAATGGACAGAAGGATGATTCGTGAGCTTACAGTATTAAGAAGTCTTGAAATGCTTAAAGGACTTCTTGAAAATAATGAGATCAACGAAAGGAACGGTCACTGATGTCTATGGTCAACGAAACGCGTGGTCTTGATAAAAGACCTGATAATTCAAACTTCTTTGTTAGATTTTTCAAATACTTTCTGCCCTGGAAAGGTGATAAAGCCGGTGAGGTTTTCAGAAAGGTTATTTTTATAGGTTCTATAGTGCTTTTCTGTACTTCGATAAATCAGCTCAATGATTTCCTGTCGGTAGATAAGGAGCATGGAGAGTATTCTGCTGAGATACAGTCTCTTGAACCTGATTTTTCGGATACTGTGCTTCTGAATGGAAACTCCGGAGAAACAGGAGATAATCAGGCTCCCGAATCGAAGGAACGAGTTGTTCAGGAATGGGCAAAGAAGTCGCTGAAAAGGAATAAGGAAGTCGTAGGCTGGATTAAGATACCCGGCTTCAAGAATTCCAAGGGCAAGGAGCATATCAATTATCCCGTGCTTCAGCATGATGATAATTCTTATTATCTTACACATAACATTGACAATGAGATATACGAGTCGGGCAGCATCTATGCTGATTATGTCGTTCCGATAGATAAGAACGGACAGCCCGATAATATAACGATATACGGACACCATATGAGAGCACTCGGTACATCTTTCACTCATCTTGCTGAGTATAAGAGCGGTATCGATTTTCTTAAAAAGTATCCTATTATCGAATTCAACACAATTTATGACAGCAATGAAGAGTACGTAATAGTCAGCTGCTTTGTCGGCTGCGAGAAGGATTCTCAGGATAACGGCCATTGTTTTGATTACTGGCATTACCGTAATTTTGATGACGGTGAGTATAAATTCGATTCATGGCTCAATAATATCAAGAAGGCTTCATGGTACTCTGTTGACGTCCAGTGCGATGCTGATGACGACTACATAACTCTCTCTACCTGCTGCAATGAAGTGGCAGATACAAGATGGGTAATAGTGGCCAAGAAGCTCGACAGTGACGATGATAAAGAAGCAATACTCGCTTCCTACAAGGATAAGAAGGATAAGGATATTTACTTCCCGCAGGTATGGAAAAATGCCTGGGGAAATAACAGAAAGTACCTTGGCTGGAGCTACTAAGATCCTTTCTTCTTTCCAATCAACTGTTCCGCAGCAGCTTTCTGCGGATATAGACGGCTTAACAGCTGTCGGAAAGGCAATGTGATATCCATATGAAGCATGATCTGATCAACACAGGATCTAAAAAATCATCTGACAGTTCTAAAGAAGTTACCTTTGTCAGAAGGGCAGGAAATCTTCTTGCGGTAGGTGCATTAGCATTATGCGCAGTAGGTGCTGTTGGTGTATATGCGTCATCAGGCGGAAAAGAGATCTCATACGATGCCGGCAAGGTATCTGTTCTGACCTCCTCAAGTTCGCTGTCCGATGAGTCTTCAGAATCCGACACTGTTTCACAGGTTGAAGTTACCTGGAAAGAGGCTGGCATTGATGAATATGATCTTGTCGTTGAAACAGTTAAGGCAACAAAGAACATGAACATAAATAAGATCAGCTCGGCAAAAAGTACTGCCGAAGCGGCTGCAAAGTCCTCTGCAGGCGGTGCATTAGTTGGTATATCTACTGAAAAGCTGAACGCAAAGGCAGAGATGATGGGAAAAATCGATGCGCAGCCGGCTGTTGTCGAAGACAATTCTGATGAGATCAAGGACTGCGGTGTAATGACTATGTACACTACCGGTGAAATGAACATCAGATCAGAAGCATCTTTGAATTCCGAGATACTCAGAGTTCTTCCCGGTGCATATGAAGTAACTGTAACAGGTTACAACAATGACTGGTACAGAATTAAAGCTGACGGTCAGACTGCTTATTGTCTCAAAAGATATCTGTCAAGTGACAGACCTGAACAGGTTGCCGTTCATCATGAGGGCGATGTTATAAGCTATAATGAGACCGAATTTGAGATGCTTTGCTATGTTCTGCAGAATGAAGTAGGTAATTGCTCTGAAGCAAGTAAGATCGCTGTTGCAAATGTTATAATCAATCGTGTTAAATCACCGCTTTTCCCGAATTCTATTGCTGAGGTGCTTACTCAGGGTGATCAGTTTACTGCTATATATAATTATTATAACCGTGTATCTGACCCTAACGAGAGTACTATACAGTGTGCAAGAAGAGCACTTGAAGGTGAGGACAACACTAACGGTGCTATATACTATTACGCTCCGCAGTACTCCAGCGGGGAAGCTGCATCATGGTTTGAAACACTGACCTTCTGCATGGAGATCGATGGTCAGAGATATTTTAAGTAAGAATTAGCAACGTTCGGCGTATTACACATAGTACGTCGAACGTTGTTGTGAAAAATACTGAAAAGTCAGGGCAGTGTATTTCATCACCTTGACTTTTTGGTATTTTATGTTATAATGGAAAATAGGCGTTGAGTGAAATATAATTCAGCGCAGGACGTGTTTGGGGAATGATTATGAAAATATCTTCAAAGAAAATATTGACTTCGATCGGTTCGGTTACACTTGGGGCAGGACTCATAGCTTTGAATGGCTATATGATGCTGTCAAAGGATTTGCCTGAACAGACTTTGACAAAAAAAGATAGCATGACCGCTGTACAGGATAATTGCTTTACAGACGAAATGGCTGCAATGCAGCAGCCTGAATTACCTGCTAAGGTCGAGTCTGCTGCTATTGAAAGGCCGGTAAGTGCTGCACGTGTCTCTGTATCTGAACTTACTGCAGTTGATCTTCCTAAGGGAAACAATGTTGAAAAAGCG
>CADBTD010000247.1 GCA_902797535.1 uncultured Ruminococcus sp.
AGATCGTTGCCTGCGGGAGCAGAAATAACGACCTTCTTAGCACCTGCATCGATGTGTGCCTGGCTCTTATCCTTTGAGCAGTAGAAACCGGTGCACTCAAGAACAACGTCAACACCGATCTTGCCCCAAGGAAGATCCTTAGCTTCCTTCTCAGCATAGATCTGAAGAGTCTTGCCGTCAACAGTGATAGTGCCGGCCTCATCGTCAGCCTCTACAGTGTGAAGGTTCTCACCGATCTTGCCGCAGTAGCCGCCCTGAGCGGTATCATACTTGAGAAGGTCAGCGAGCATAGAGGGCTTGGTAAGGTCGTTGATAGCAACTACCTCATAACCCTCAGCACCGAACATCTGTCTGAATGCGAGACGGCCGATACGGCCAAAACCATTGATTGCAACTTTAACTGACATAGAAATTTTACCTCCTAAAATTTTTCAGTCTATTAGATGCGGAGTAATTAATTTAACAATATATGCCGCGATCCATATTTCTATTATACTACAGCTTGAGGATTTTTGCAAGTGTTTTTTGCAAAATAAGCAGACATTTTTAAAAAGAAAAAGTCTTTTGCGCCAAAATTTACATATTATACATAATTGTTCTTCATAACCATTTATAATATTCTGCAATATATTCAAGGATATCATCCGGAGAAAGTGCAAGCCTTGCGCCGTCCGCAAGAAGCCCTGTCTGTCCTTTGTATGCAGGATCATACAGGTCATGAGGCGGTATGACAAATACCTCTTTTCCCTGTTCTGCTGCATGATTTGCGGAGTTCAGTGCTCCGCTTTTTTCACCTGCTTCTACCACAAGAACGCAGTCAGATAGTCCTGTTATCATACGATTGCGTATTTTGAAGTTTTCCCTCGCCGGTCTTGCAGTTGGAAGATATTCGGATATAACTGCACCCCGGGTTGCAATGCGCTTTTTCAAAGGCATAGAACCTTTTGGATAATCATACAGTATTCCGCTGCCTAATACAGCAGTGGTCACTCCACCGCCGTCAAGTGCCCCTGTATGAGCTGCAGAATCAATACCTGATGCCAGTCCGCTAATGATATTGACCTTATCTGCACCAAGCGACATGGCAAATCTGTAAGCAACAGCCGAAGAATACTCGGAACAATCTCTTGCACCGACAATTGCCGTTCCTGCGCACCTTGAAAGATGCGAAAGATCACCGAGGACAAAAAGTACTGCAGGAGGATTTGAAATGAATCTGAGATCATATGGATAATCCTTATCATCCGGAGTAACGATATCGATACGATGACGGTCGCACATATCAATAATACTGTTCAGCTGATCATCTGTGATGCTGCGGTACTTTCTCAAATAGGAATCATTCTGTAAAGATGTATTGCTTAACAGATCTTCAAGAGAGCCTTCTGCATTATTTATGTCGATATAATCCCAGCGTTTAATGTTGGCTGCACCAAAGGCAATAGAAATTCTCAGCCATTTTCTGATATCCATGGTTCACCTCAGGATGTCATATATCTCTTCTGCCAGTTTCTTTACAGGAAGCCCGACAATGCTGTAATAATCGCCCTGTATGCTGTCAACAAGCAGACCTCCGAGTCCCTGTATGCCATATGCCCCTGCCTTATCAAAAGGTTCACCTGTGGCGATATACGTCCATAATTCTTCATTGGTGCAGGGCTTAAACTTAACAATAGCTTTGCCGCTTGAAATATGATAACTGCCCTTATAATAAATACAGAGACCGCTGACAACGGTATGAGCTCTGCCCGATAGCGCTCTGAGCATCTCAAATGCATCATCCTTGTCCTTGGGCTTTCCAAGAACGATGTCATCGAGTATAACAACAGTATCGCTGCCAATAACCAAAGCATTGCCGTTGCATTTATTTACAACGTCACGGCATTTCTGCTCCGCAAGACAAAGTGGGATATCCTCGGCGGCCATGCCGTCGGGAACTATTTCCTCACATTCTGATGGTATCACGTCAAAATCATCAGTTATCATCGAAAGAAGTTCTTTGCGTCTTGGGCTTTGAGAGGCAAGAATGACTCTTTGTCCTTTGATGAGTTCTCTTGTCAGAAAAGACATTGTAAACCTCCTTGCTTTACATGGTCTTTGGGTAAAGAATATTACTTGATAGCAAAAAGACTGCCGAAGCAGTCCTTTGAATTCATTTATTAATTCAGACGAGTCCCGCAGTTTGAGCAGAATAACGAATCAGGAAGCTCAACATTTCCACAGTTAGGGCAAGTGATATCTGCAGACTGTACACTCATCGGAGCGATATCCGGAGCAGGTTCGATAACAGGCTCTGCAGGAATAACAGGCTCAGCTTCAGCATCAGTTTCTTCAACAGAAGGCGAAACATCTTCACTCGTTATCTCAGACGAGATATCAGGAACATTATCTATAGCTTCCAAAGCCTCTTCTGAGATGTTTTCAGCCTCAGTTCTTACCTCTTCTGAGATATCATCATTGAGAAATTCCGACAATTCTACCTCCTCGGTATTATCATCAGTTTTCTTATCGTTCAAGCCAACTGACTTGACAGCAATAACTTTCTTATGCTGTGCCTGCGGTGCAGGTTCATTGACCATAGCAGCTGCAGGTGCAGTCACTTCATTTCTGGTTCCGCACTCAGGGCAAAATAAAGAATCAGGTGGAAGCTCTGCTTTGCAGTTTATGCAATAACGTCTTCCCTTAACAGCAGCAAGATCATTCTGAAGCTCTTCTATTCGAGCATTGAAACCGTCTATTTCAGTGCAAAGCTGCTCTGCCTCAGCATCACCTATGTGCCCCTGAAGCTTATCCTTGACAAGCTTTCCAAGCTTTGAATAGGTCTCTTCTATAGCCTTTTTATTCTGATTGATCTCATTATTGATCCTTGCGGTGTCTCCTGCTTTCTTAGCAGAATTTGAAATACTCGTTGCACCGTTTGCGATTTTCTCACTTAATTTCTCAATAAATGCCATTATAAATACGCCTCTTTGATTGTGAAGTTTATTTACTTTACAGCAATAAGTTGTCAGTTGTATCAGCTTTTGCCGCGGTTGACAGCTTTAGTGCTTTCCTTTGACAGCGCTATAGTAGTATTTAGATAATAATGCCTCAATATCTGATCGTAAGTGTATCCATGTTCAGCGTAATAGCAGCAGCCCCACTGCGACATTCCGACACCGTGTCCCCAGCCGAATGTATGTATCGTAACATTTCCATTATCAAATGTAACTGTAAAGGCCTGAGACTTGAGATCAAACATATCCTGCATCTGTCTTGCAGTTATTCTGACTTTTCCGTCAATATTTATATAACCTACATATCTGCCGCTGTAAATATCGTCCATTGCAAACCAGTTATTAACATCATCAGAAAGAGTTATGCCCAGCGAAGATTCCAGTATAGACCTGCATTCAGCCTCTGTGAATACATTTTCAAGATTCCAGTTAGGATCCTGATTGTCATACTCGCTGACAACAGCTCGCAGATAAGGATAATAAACATCCCATATGCGCTCACTCTCAACCGAATATCCCGCAGTTGAAGCAGAATATACTGCATTAATGATCTTATTGTCGTAGAATACTGCCTGACCTTCAACAGCCGATACGCATTTTTCAATTTTAGATGTATAGTCGGGTTTCAGACCCACTTCGGGAGTAAGGCCCATCGTATCATTGAATCTAAGGAAAGAATAAGCTGCTACAGCCTGTGCTTTGATAGCCTCTTCATCCCAGTCTCCGCCAATCTCATTAAATACTATCTCGCAAAGCATCTCATGTGCATTAAGCGTTACAGTACCTCCTGAAATGATATCATTAACTGTAAAGTATTCATTCTTTACGCTTCTTGTGGAAGTCAGATTCATCTTTTCAGGCTTCGGATCATAGATCTTAGTCTGATCTGTTTCATACGGAGCCTCAAAAGAACTGAACCCATCCTTCGTCACTTTAACAGTAGTATCAGATGACGATGCTGCTGATTTTTCAGACTTAGACTTTTTCTTATCGATCTTAAGAAGCATTCTGTAATCATCAAGCTGCGCTTTTTCAACATTGTTTCCCTTAGGAAGATCAACTGCAGTAAGTTCAGATACAGAGACACGTGCAGCACTTACCGGCCTTTCAAT
>CADBTD010000248.1 GCA_902797535.1 uncultured Ruminococcus sp.
AGATATCTTAAAAGTTGTTTCTACTTCATGGCTTCGCCAAATGTTTCCCTTCGGGAAACACTCAAGCTAAAGCTTTTTAATTCCCCCAGTAGAACTGGGGGTTTATTGACGCTAAAGCGCCAAATCAAAAGCTCCACGCACCGTACAAAGTGCATGGAGCTTGATTTTTTTAGTAGAACATAACTACAGGAGTTCCTATCGGGACATTCTCATATATATACTGTGCGTCATCATAAGACATATTGATACAGCCGTGAGAGCCGTTCCACTTATATATATCTCCGCCGAATGCACCGCCTCGCCATGTTGAGTCGTGCATTCCTATACCTACGTCGGAAATTCTGTTCCAGTAGTTACAGGTGGTATCCCATTCTTCGCCGTCAGCGTTTCTGTCCTTCATCTTATGGTTCACGTCCTTGTCAACGATCTTGTAAAGACCCTCAAGAGTCGTTCTTGCATAAGATGTAGTCTGACCCGAAACTATGTAGCCGTGGCGTTTTTTCTTGCCCTTTTTATAGTACCACCACTGCTGATTGGTAAGATCGACTTCGATATAGGTTTTTCCGATATCGTCGTCCTTCGTTCTTGCCTCGGGAACACCGGTGTACTCTATAAAGCCGTTGGGATCTGTGTAGTATATGGGAGTTACCTTCTTGCGGTTCTCCCCTTTTTCTATCATCTTCTTTAACTGATCGCAGCTCTTGTCATAATCGAGCCACCAGCCGTAGATAGAGTCTGAATTGACCTGATCGCCCTGCTTGGTAGCCCACTTGACTGTGATCTTGCCCTGCAGGGTAGATTTGAACTTGCGGTCCTTGCCGTAGGTGTCATATTTATCCTGAAGCTTTTCGATATAGCTGCCGATCGCCTCATCATTGATCTCGTAGCTTCCGTCACGCTTTACCTTTACAAGCTTTGCGAGCGTTTTGCCTGTGAGCTTTTCCTTGGTATAGTTGAAATCGTAATTGATCTCCATATTCCAGAACTTGTTGAGAGTCTCGACCTTTTTCTCAAGATCCTCTTCAACGGTATCCGGGCGGACATATGCACCCGAATCAACGCTGTTTACGTTATACACATTATTTTCAAGTTCACCTGCGAGATAATTCTCAAGGCCTGCCATATCGAATACATCGCCCTGGACCTCAGGTATGATATAGTAGCCTTCATCACCTGATTTTATCTCAGCATTAGCGTTTTCGGCATTTCCCCAGTCAGCGGATTCTATCTCGGAGAACAGCTTCGTCTTATCAAAAGAGGACACATCATTAAAGGAATAATCCGTCTTGCGCATAAGATATACGAACCAGCTTTTCTTGTCGATATCATTCATTATCTTGCTGAGTTCATCGGGGTAATTGAATCTGTAGTCAACATCATTGAGCGGGATATCTATCACATTTTCCGAAGGTGTAGTGACCTGCATGGATGAGGGCACTTCTTTATGTTCAAAGAGCGCTTCAGCCTCTTCGAGGGTCTTTCCGCCCACTGCAACACCGTTTACAAATGTATTTGCGGTAAATCTGTTCCTATAGTACAGGAAACCCACACCGTAAGCCGCCGCTATGACTGCTATAAGAAGAAGCAGTACAACAAGCGCAATGACAGGCGCATTTGATTTTTTCTTTACTGCTGCGCCTCCGCGGTGTACTGTTCTGTTTGGTGCCTGATGATAATTTGGTCTTTGCCCGTTTGGTCTTTGTCCGTTTTGTCTTGGTACATTTTGTCTCTGTCCCGGCTGTCTTTGTCCCGACGGTCTCTGACCCTGAGGTCTTGGCGCACCCTGTCTTGGTACTCCGGGTCTCTGACCCTGAGGGGGCGGCATACGTCTCTGACCGAAATCGGGATTAGGTCTGGCAGGTCTTCTTCCTGCCGATGCAGCGTTTCTCTGATCTGCTGCGGGAGTTGCCATTATTCCACACTTTCCTTTCCTGAATATTGCTATTACCGACAGATTGCCGGCTATTCCCTATAATTCGACTTACCAATCAAGTATACCATATAAAAAACCAAATTTCAAGTGTTTTTTCTTGTTTTTTTCTTAAACTGAAAATTGTAACAGCTCTGTAATTAAGGTGATAATTATGTGTAAAGTGTAATAAATTGTAACTATGTAGTAATTGAATATTTTTATAAACTATTGTATAATATTTATAGTAATTATTACTATACATCTTTTCAAAAATCAAATGATGATATTACTAAATCTACATACGATCGGAGGACGGATCATGGCTAAGATAAGAGCAGTCGCCATAGAAAGGCAGTATTGCAGCGGCGGAAGAGAGATAGCAAGGCTTGCAGCAGAAAAACTGGGTTTTGCCTGCTATGACAAGGAACTTGCCATGCTGACCGCTGAAAAAATGGGCGTTGAGCCTGAACTTATAGCAAAGTATGAAGAAACTTTGCAGAGCCCCTTTTTATCGCCTGTGTCCTTCAAAACGGGAATAGACCGCAAAAAGAACATGAGCGAAGTGATATTTGAGATACAGGCCGAGATAATCACTTCTCTCGCTAAGCAGGCCCCCTGCATAATCGTGGGCAGATGCGCCGATTATATCCTGCGAAACAACGTTCCCACGCTGTCTGTTTTTGTATATGCCAACCCCGAATCACGCTTGCAGCACGCTATGGAATGTCATGATATCCCGTATGACAAAGCAAGCTCGACCATGAGAAAAATGGACCGCAAAAGATCGGAATATTACAAGCTGAACACCCGCAAAGACTGGGATTCGATGTTCGGATATGATCTTTGCCTCAACAGCGGAAAGCTCGGTCTTGACAATGCGGCTTTGCTTATTGCAGATTATGTTCAGCATTCTATATGATATTTCCTTATGAGGGCACTCAGGTGTCCTCTTTTTTTGTTAAAATACATTCAAGCCCTTGCAAAGAGAGAGAAAATATAGTATAATGTTAAAGACAACTTCTATGGAGGTCATGCAGAATGATACACACTATCAAAGAAATATACGGTGCCGCCGCGGAAGAGGCGCAGACACTGAGATATAGACAGGCAGCAGAGGAATTCGAATCTATGTTCGGCAGAAAGCCCGAGAGATTCTTTTCTGCCCCGGGACGCACAGAGATAGGCGGAAATCACACAGACCACAACTGCGGAAACGTACTTGCGGCAGGTGTGTCGCTCGATGTCATAGCAGCTGTAGTTCCCACAGATGACGGCATCATACGCATAAAGTCACAGGGCTATACTATGGATACCATAGACTCAAATGACGGGGATATCAAGGACGATGAAGAGAATACTTCGGCAGCGCTTGTAAGAGGCGTTGCGGCAGGTATGCGCAGAAAAGGCTATAAAACAGGCGGATTTCTTGCATATACTACGTCCAACGTGCTGAAAGGTTCGGGGCTCTCGTCATCCGCAGCATTTGAAGTACTGACTGCAAATATACTCAGCGGACTTTACAACGACTTCAGGGTGACACCTGTTGAGATAGCGCAGATATCACAGTTTGCCGAAAATATGTATTTCGGCAAGCCTTCGGGACTTATGGATCAGATGGCCTCATCTGTCGGCAGCTTTATCACTATTGATTTCAAGGATCAGACAACGCCCGTTATCGAGGCGATAGACTTTGACTTTGCTTCAAGCGGTCACAGGCTGTGCATAGTCGATACGAAGGGCAGCCACGAAGACCTTACCCCCGAGTATGCCGCAGTACCTGCCGAAATGAGATCGGTAGCACAGTATTTCGGCAAAACAGTGCTCAGAGAAGTTGACCGCAGCGACGTTATTGCAAATATCCCCGAACTCAGGGAACGCCTTGGTGACAGAGCTGTGCTGAGAGCGCTTCATTTCTATGACGACTGCGAAAGAGTCGCAAAAGAAGCAGCCGCACTCAAAGCAAGGGATTTCAAAAGATTCCTTTCGCTCATAAACGAAAGCGGAGATTCTTCATATAAATATCTTCAGAATATTTTTGCGCCTTCCCTGCCAAAGCAGCAGGGACTTGCAACTGCGCTTTATATTGCGCAGGATGTTCTTGCAGGAGAAGGTGCCGCAAGAGTTCACGGCGGCGGTTTTGCAGGAACAATACAGGCATTTGTGCCGGAACACAGACTTGAGCATTTTATCAGAAGAATGGAAAGCGTATTCGGCGAAGGAAGCTGTCATGTGCTTTCGGTAAGACCTTTCGGAGGAACGGAGGTGCGTCTGTAATGCCGGTATTTGGCGGAGATATGTTTACCCGTGTCATGCAGATGCGTGACAAGACCCGTGTTGCACTCAGAAAATCTGCCTGCGGTGTGGTACTTATAGACGGTCTTTCATTTTCAATAAGCGTTGAAAGTGACGGTGCCGCCAACAACAGCGGAGTTGTAATGGCTATAGCAGGAGATGCTGTGATAGACGACAGCTTTACCATTGACATGATAGAGGTCACCTATCCCTCGGGCAACGGCACAAAAACGATAAAGAGAAAGCCCGAATACTATGAAAGAAAAACAGGCGGAAAGATACTCAGACTGCTCTGCCCCGAAGTGAAGATACCCGAATGCGACACCCCGGGTTCGGTACTTGGTGTTGCAAAAAATCAGGAGCAGCTCGAAGCAGGCAGCAAGCATCAGATAATATTCCGCTTTACCCCGCACTACAAGGAAAAGACCGAACAGGAAATAATGATAAACATATACCCTAACGCAAGCCCTCTCGAAGGCAGCGTCACCGAATGGCTCATGGCTACTTCGGACACGGAGTTTTTTGAGCACGGCGGTCTGAAAAAAATCATGGGAAAGAAAAAAAGGAAGTAAAAAAACATGAGAATGAGAAGAAAAAAACACCTTGAAGACAGACTTGCTGCCTGCGGTGACATGATAATATACATGGACCGTGACAACAGAGACTATACTTTCAAGGATACCGAACATATGCTCGATATAAAAGAGATATTCGGCAACGACAAGCCTGTTGTGCTGGAGATAGGCTGCGGCAAGGGACAGTTCATAAGAGAACTGGCAAAAAGAGAGCCTCAGTATAACTATCTTGCAGTGGAAAAAGCGAGCAACGTTGTAGTTGATGCCGCGGAGCAGACTATAGCAGAGGGCATAGACAATATACGCTTTTTAAGGGGCGGCGCGGAATACCTTGACTGCTACATACCGGAAAAGACAGCAGAGAGGATATATCTTAATTTCAGCTGTCCTTTTCCTAAAAAATCATACGCAAAGCACCGCCTTACTCACAGAAGATTTCTTGAGATATACGAAAAGCTGCTGAAGGACGGCGGAGAGATACATCAGAAGACCGACAATATGCAGCTGTTTGAATTTTCGATAGCTGAATTCTCACAGAATGGCTGGGGAATGAAAAACATCTCTCTTGACCTGCATAATTCAGATTTTGAGGGAAATATAGTTACCGAATACGAAAGGCGGTTCAGCGAACAGGGTATGCCCATTTACCGTCTGGAAGCATTCAAGCTGTAATATATTATACAAGGAGAAGCAGATGAAAAAAAAGACTATCGCTTTGATAGCCGCTGCCGCTGTTATTGTAACGGGGATATCGGTCTTTACCATCAGGACCTCTGAAAAAGCCGAAGCGCAGGCACAGAAAGCAGAAAAAGAACAGCAGCAAAGAGAGCTTATCGAACTGTCAAAGCCTTCTCTGCCGATACTGACTCTTAATGATACCGATGAAAATGACAGACGATACGGCTATGATGTGCTTTACAAAAAAGACGGCATAACGATCACCCTTGACGAGAGCATACTTCAGGGCGATCCGAGAATGACACTTTCCATAACAAACGATACAGACAGCGAAAAGCACATCGAAAGTCTGTATATAGTTCCCGAATGCTATATATCAAATGCCGAGATAGATGTCACTGTAGCACCGAAAAGCACCGAAACGGTGGAAGTCAGGGACTTTATGAAGTATCTCAGGGAAAACACTGTAATAACAGATATGAAATTCCGTTTTATCATCACGGATGCAGACTCTGACGAGATAACATATACAAAGCAGATAACAGTAAGCTATAAACTGCCGCAGACACAGCCTTCACATGGGTCGGATTCTTCGCTGCTATATGAAAATAACGGTTTTGAACTGTATTTTGACGACTGCTTCATAGATACTGACGATGACGGCGATAAAAGAGTATACATAGATATGTACGCCGAAAATCACTGCGGATACGATGTTTACCTCAGCACTAAAAACACTGTGCTTTACCGCAAAGGCATAGAAGAAGACAGAGATTCAGACATGAATCTGCTGTTTCCGGATAATACAGGGCATTATTTTCACTTTTATTATTACATAGATAATGACGCAGGAGAGGAATATAACAAAGTTTCCTTCAAGCCGCTTATCTATGGTGCATTCGGAGAAGATATATATTTTGATCTGCCCGATGAACCTGTTACCGTATATGTAAGCCATGATACGGATCAATGAACTGAAGCATGATATGAGAAGAGAGGATCGGACAGATCCTTTCTTTTTTTGCTTTGAAGGACAGGTCTTTTCATTTATTGCGGTGCTGCGAAAACGTTTAATATTACAAAAGTGAAATTATGTTATCATAATTGAAAGAAATTTGTGCGAAATGAGCGTGGAAACGATTTATAATGCCGAAAAATCAGCGTTTTAACGAAGTAAAAAATCTGCTCAGCGCCTTGACTTTGATGCATTTCGGGCGTATAATACATAATACAGTTTAACTATTGATAATATTTTAGTGTTTAATATACTTACAGGGGTGAAGAATATGTTTCAGGTGCAGTGGCTATGGCACAATATGAAAGGCTATCGTGCGGTATATATAACAGCACTGATACTCTCTCTCGGATGCAATGCACTTTATCTTACAACACCGTATTTCAGCCAGAAGCTGATAGACAACTATGTCACAGGCGAACACGCCGTCGAAAACATACAGAATGACAGACACGGGCTGATAGTGCTGCTTGTCATGATGATAGGCTTCACGCTGTTGAGAACAATTTTTCAGTATGCCTGCAATATGACATATGAGATCTCATCTCAGGGTATGCTTTACCGCATACGCACACACCTTTTTGAGCGTATACAGAATCAGGACATGGACTTTTACGACAAAAACAGAACAGGTGACCTTATGACAAGACTCACAGGCGACCTGGATATGGTAAGACACGCTGTATCGTGGGTGTTCAAGGGCATAGTGGAATCACTGTCACTGTTTCTGGCGGCTATGATATTCTTTTTTTACACAAGCCGGAAAATGGCGCTGATGCTTCTTGCGGTAACACCTTTCATATTCGTGATAGCGCTTATGTTCAGAAAAGTAGCACGTCCCGTGTTCGTTGAACTGAGAGAAAAGCTGTCTAAGATGAACACCGATGCGCAGGAAAACATATCGGGCAACCGTGTGGTAAAAGCCTTCGCCCGTGAGGAATATGAGATAGAAAAATTCAGAAAGGCAAACACCGAATTTTCCACCGCAAACAAAAACGGTGCACTGATCTGGCTGAAGTTTTCTCCGTTTATGGAAACTTTTGCAAATCTGCTGACAGTCATAATGTTAGTGGGCGGCGGCATACTCATCATCAAGGGTCAGCTCACGCCCGGTCAGTACATAGCTATTTCGGGACTTATCTGGGCAGTATCGAACCCGATGAGAAATCTCGGCATATACGTCAACGACCTGCAGAGATTCATGGCATCGGCTATGAAAGTCATCGAGATATACTACGCTCAGCCGAGAATAGTTGACCGTGCAGACGCTTTAGACACGGAAGCCGTGCTTGACGGAAGAGTCGAGTTCAGGAACGTGTCGTTCAAGTACGGCGATAAAACCGTTCTCAGTGACATAAGCTTTACAGCAGAACCGGGTGAGACCATAGCGATAATGGGCGAAACAGGTTCGGGCAAGACGACACTTGTAAATCTTATACCGAGGTTTTATGATGTGTCTGACGGCGAGGTGCTCGTAGACGGAGTAAATGTACGCTACAGAAAACTCAGACAGCTAAGAAAGCACATCGGGATGGCTACTCAGGAAGTGCTTCTTTATTCCGACACCATAGACGGAAATATAGCTTTCGGAAACACATCGATGCCCGAGGAGGATGTAAAAAAATACGCTGAGCTTGCGGCAGCGGACGGGTTCGTTTCGGCAATGCCCGAAGGCTATGAGACCCTGATAGGCGAGCGAGGCGTAGGTCTTTCGGGAGGACAGAAGCAGAGGATATCTCTTGCAAGAGCACTTGCTATAAGGCCGTCAATACTTATACTTGATGATACGACCTCAGCTGTTGATATGGAAACGGAAAAGCACATACAAAAAAGCCTTCGTGAGCTTGATTTTCCCTGTACCAAGTTCATAATCGCCCAGAGAATATCCTCAACAAAGGACGCAGACAAGATCATAATACTTGAAAACGGCAGGATAAGTGAAATGGGGACCCATGACGAGCTTCTTGCTAAAAAAGGTTACTATTATGAGGTATTCCGCCTGCAGAATGAAGGATTTGAGGAAAATGCCGATGAAAAGGGGGCGGTGTGAGTGGCAAGAAACCGTTATGACGTTGATGAGGAGCTTGAGACCCCATTTGATTTCAGGCATCTGAAAAGGTCATTCAAATATATGAAAAAGTACCGCGGCAAAATGTTTACGGCGCTTTTTATCAGCATACTCGCCGCACTTTCGGGACTTCTGGCGCCTATAATAATGAAATACGCCCTTGACAACACCATACCCGACAAAAACATAAAGCAGCTGCTTCTTCTGGGAGGGCTGCTGATACTGACGTATGCAGTGTCGATAGTGCTTTCAAACATCCGTGCAAGGATAATGACGGTCGTTGGTCAGGACATGATATTTGATATCCGTGAAGATATATTCGCACACCTGCAGGAACTTCCATTCCAGTACTATGATGACCGCCCAGCGGGAAAGATACTTATACGAGTGGTAAACTATGTGAACTCGGTATCGGATATGCTTTCCAACGGAGTTATAAATGTTATACTTGAAATGCTAAACCTTGTATTCATACTGGTATTCATGCTGTTTGTTGATGTACGGCTTTCCCTTGTGGTGCTTTCGGGACTTCCCTTGTTTGCACTTGTAATGTTCGCCATAAAAAAACATCAGCGCAGGGCATGGCAGGACGTTTCAAACAAAAGTTCAAACCTGAACGCCTATCTGCAGGAAAGCATAGTAGGAGCAAGGATAACACAGGTATTCACCCGCGAAGAGGAAAATCAGGCAATATTCGGCAGACTTTCCGACAGATACCGCAGCAGCTGGATGAAGGCGGTCGGCTATTCAAACCTTGTATGGCCCGCTACAGACAATATCTCCACGCTTGTAAGAGCAGCAATATTTTTCGTGGGACTGCTCATACTTTCACCTGCAAGTGTATCTCTCGGCACGATAGCCGCCATGACAGACTATGCGGCAAGATTCTGGCAGCCCATAATGAATCTGTCAAACCTGTTCAACAACTTCATAAACAACGTGGCATACCTTGAAAGGATATTTGAAACACTTGACGAGCCCGTTACTATAAAAGACAAGGAAAACGCACAGCCTCTGGGTGAGATAAAGGGCGATGTGAGATTTGACAATGTGACCTTTGCCTATGAAGAGGGCAAGACCGTGCTTGAAAATATATCGTTTGACGTAAAGGCAGGCGAAAGCATAGCACTCGTAGGACCTACGGGAGCAGGAAAATCCACAATAGTATCGCTGCTTTCAAGATTCTATGATGTAAACGGCGGACGCATAACCATAGACGGCAAAGATATAAGCGAGGCAACGCTTCACTCTCTCAGGTCACAGATGGGCATAATGCTTCAGGACAGCTTTATTTTCAGCGGTACGATATATGACAATATACGTTACGGTCGGCTTGACGCAACAGACGAAGAGATAGTCAGAGCCTCAAAGGCTGTGCGTGCAGACGATTTTATCAGGGAAATGGCTGACGGATACAGCACCGAAGTAAACGAAAGAGGCTCGAAGCTGTCAGGCGGACAAAAACAGCTCATATCATTTGCGAGAACACTTCTTTCAGACCCGAA
>CADBTD010000249.1 GCA_902797535.1 uncultured Ruminococcus sp.
GGTATATCCTGCATCACTGACAATGCGCAGGTATCGGGCACAGGCATAATAATGAGCGAGGACGGATATATCGTCACGAACGCTCATGTTGTTGAGGGTGCTACCGCTATTTCGGTGGTGGTGACCGACAACACCGTTGAAAAGGAAGATAAGGGCGACAGCTCATCAAAGAGCGTTGCCGAAAAGATACTTGAAAAGCAGAACCGCAGCGGCGACGTCGATGACAGCAGCAATATCGAGGCCGAGCTTGTGGGTATAGACACACAGACAGACCTGGCAGTGCTGAAAATAGACAGCGACGGGCTGACAAAGGCTGAGTTCGGTACTTCGAGCGATATAGTAGTCGGTGAGCTGGCTATAGTTATCGGAAATCCGCTGGGCTTTGAGCTTGCAAATTCTGTAACATCGGGAATAATATCCGCAACGGACAGAACTATTACCGTTGAGGACAGAACGATGAACATGATACAGACCGATGCTTCGATAAATTCGGGCAATTCGGGCGGACCGCTCATAAATGCATACGGTCAGGTAATTGGCATAACTTCCGCCAAGATGTCTGCGGAGTATGTCGAGGGTCTCGGCTTTGCGATACCGATCGACGAAGCAAAGATAATAGTAGATGACCTTATCAGATACGGCTATGTCAAGGGCAGACCTACTCTCGGCATAAGCGGTCAGACGATAGGTGCTTTCTATGCACAGTACTACGGCGTGCCCGAGGGCTTTATAGTCCGCAAGGTCGTTTCGGGAAGTGCCGGCGAAAAGGCAGGCATTGAGGTCAATGACATAGTTGTCGGCATAGACGGCGAGCTTATTTCCTCGATAGAAGAATTCAATGATATAAAGAGCAGGCACAAGGCAGGCGACAAGATAAGCGTGTCGGTGTACCGCAATGATAATATAGTAGACCTGGACGTTACGCTTGATGAGGCCAAGGATGACAATTCGGGACATCAGAACAAAGGGCGTGAAGAACAGGACGGATACGGCGGCTATGACCCCTATAACGGATGGGGCGGATACGACGACTTCTACGGATACTACACGCCGTAACAGATCAGCTTTCTTCTTATAATTTTTTCATATTCTTTTACTTCATGCAGAATACCGCACGGACGTGAGTCCGGGCGGTATTTTGTGTTTTTACGCATATTTTCGCATGAATACGGAATAACAGTACAGCAGGGGGTCAAGTCGATTTAACAATATATTAACAATTAGCTATTGACAAAATGTTTCGGTTAGTGTATACTAACTATAGAGGTTAGATTATGCTAACTTAGTGATATGCGGAGGTATCTTTTATGATATGCAAGGACTGTGCTTTATTTGAACAGAAGCTGGCTTTTCACACAGCGCCTGCGCTTCTCGGCATAAAGCCTTCAAATCTGATGTCTCTTGACAAGGAGGAGCTCGATATATACGGCAACGCCGAGAGCTTCAACAGAAGGGCAGCAGAGAAAGGTCTGAAAATAAAGATACTCTGTGACTGCGGAAAAAGGTGTCTGGTGCTGCTTTACAACGAGCACCTGATGAAAGATATGCTTTCCGAAAAAGACAGGCGAAGGATGCTCGAAAGGTTCGGCTATGAAAGAAGCTGCGGGCTGGAGGAATGCCTTGACAGACTTGCGTCGAGAACGCAGGTATGCCTTGAATTTCCCCATGAGATAGGCCTTTTCCTGGGATATCCCGTAGGTGATGTCCAGGGCTTCATAAGCAATCACGGACAGGGCTTCAAGCTGTGCGGATACTGGAAGGTGTATTCCGATGCGGACAGAGCACGCCGCATATTCAAAAACTATGACAAGTGCAGAGCTTTTCTGTGCAATAAACTTGAACAGGGCTATGATATCTATCAGGCGCTGAAAATATCCTGAGGAGGAATAAGAACATGAAGACAGCAGTTATTTTCTGGAGCGGCACAGGCAACACCGAGCAGATGGCTCAGGCTGTAGCTGAGGGCGCAGGAGTTGAAGCGGTATCGGTATCCGATTTCTCGGGCGATGTAGCTGAACTTGATGCAGTTGCATTCGGATGCCCTGCAATGGGCGCAGAGGTGCTTGAGGAAAGCGAATTCGAGCCTTTCTTTGCTGCAAATGAAAGCAAGCTCTCGGGCAAGAAGGTGGCACTTTTCGGCTCATACGGCTGGGGTGACGGCGAATGGATGAGAGACTGGGCTTCAAGAGTTACCGCAGCAGGTGCAACTCTTGTAAACGGTGAGGGTCTTATCGTGAACGAGACTCCCGATGATGCTGCTATTGAAAACTGCAAGGCACTCGGTGCAGAACTTGTAAAGTAGATCCATCCTTTCATAAAGAACAAGCAAATGCCCCCGCTGTTTCCTGTGAAGCAGCGGGGGCGCATTTTATTTTATCCGGTTCAGACCATAAGTCCGCAGATGAGGTCTGCAAAAGCTACAGGGTCTTCGATGCTGAGGCCTTCAATAAGAAGTGCCTGGGAATAGAGCAGCTTGGTATACTCGGCCAGCTTATCCTTATCCGACTTGAAAAGCTCGGTGAGCTTAGTGAATATCGGGTGGCCGGGATTGAGCTCAAGGCACTTTTCGGCGTGTATATCCTTGCCTTCGTTCTGGGGCAGGGAGTTGAGTATCTTTTCCATCTCGATAGTTACGTTTCCGTCTGAGGACAGGCACACGGGGTGGCTCTTCAGGCGTGAGGAAAGGCGTACTTCCTTTACCTTACCTTCAAGAGAGTCACGCATGAATTCAAACATATCCTTGTTTTCCTCGGCGGTCTTTTTGTTGGCTTCCTTTTCCTCCTCGGTGTCGAGGTCAAGGTTTGCATCGGTTATCGACCTGAAAGGCTTGTCATCGTACTTCATCATTACCTTGATGGCAAATTCATCAACGTCCTGAGTGAAGAACAGCACTTCATAGCCTTTTTCCTTTATCTTCTCAAATACGGGGAGCATTTCTATCTTTGCCTTGCTCTCGCCGCAGGCGTAGTAGATAGCGTCCTGATCTTCCTTCATGCGGCTGACGTACTCGGCAAGGGTGGTCTTCTTGGGCGAATAGCTCTTCTTTTCCTTGTCATCGCCCTCAGCGGGGGTATCATCAACGAATGACGAAGCAAAGAGAAGCAGGTCTTTTACGCTGTCGGCTGCAAGGCTGTAGTTCTGGTAGATGCCGAATTTGAGCTGAAGACCGAAGACATCAAAGAACTTTTCGTACTTTTCACGGTCGTTCTTGAGCATTTTTGTAAGCTCGTTCTTGATGCTGCGCTCGATGTTCTTTGCGATGAGTTTCAGCTGTCTGTCGTGCTGGAGCATTTCTCTTGAGATGTTGAGCGACAGGTCTTCCGAGTCAACAAGACCCTTTACAAAGCTGAAATGATCGGGGAGCAGGTCTGAGCATTTATCCATTATCATAACGCCGCTGGAGTAAAGCTGCAAGCCCTTTTCGTAGTCCTTTGAGTAGAAATCGAAAGGCGCACGGGAGGGTATATAGAGAAGTGCGTCATATGTTGCGGTGCCCTCATTCTTGGCGTGGATATGTGCAAGAGGTGCGGTATAGTCCATGAACTTGTCGATATAGAAGTTGTTGTAGTCCTCATCGGTAAGTTCCTTCTTGTTCTTTTTCCATATAGGAGTCATGGAGTTGAGTATCTCATCCTCAAGAACTATGTCGGGTTCTTCCTTATCCTCGGAGTAGTGAGGATTTTCGCAGAGCATTTTTATCGGGAAGCGGATATAGTCGGAATACTTCTTTACAAGGGTGCGGATACGGAATGTTTCGAGATAGTCCGAATACTTTTCGTCGTCGGTATCGTCTTTAAGGGTGAGTATGACATCGGTGCCCGCTGCGTCCTTTTCGCATTCCTCTACGGTATAGCCCTCAACGCCGTCAGATGTCCATTTATAAGCCTTGTCGCTGCCATAAGCCTTTGTTATAACAGTAACTTCCTTGGCTACCATGAATGTTGAGTAGAAGCCTACACCGAACTGACCTATGATATCAACGTCTTCGCCCAGGTCATTTTCGCTTTTGAATGCGAGAGAACCGGAGGAAGCTATAGTTCCCAGGTTGTTTTCAAGGTCTTCTTCGGTCATGCCTATACCGTTATCCGATACAGTCAGGGTCCTTGCTTCCTTATCGGCAGTTATGCGTATAAAGAAGTCATCCTTTTTCATGCCTATCGAAGTATCTGTAAGTGACTTGAAGTACAGCTTGTCGATAGCGTCACTTGCGTTGGATATCACTTCGCGCAGGAAGATCTCCTTATGGGTATAGATCGAATTGATCATCATGTCAAGCAGGCGTTTTGACTCCGCCTTGAACTGCTTGGTCTCCATTTTATATTACCTCCGAAATAATTATTAACTCTGATTTTAGCACTCTGCCTCTTAGAGTGCTAAATATATTATACACCATTCGTATGAAATTGCAAGCGATATAACATAAATTCAATGATTTATTTACATCAGGTTAACTATTTGCGTCAGCGAGAAGTTCCGTCTTATGCGTGATACTGTGAAAAACCTGACTTTTTACATTCAGTATCTTTACTTTTGATCATTTTTGTGGTATAATTACTGTATATGCATACAAACGTGCAAAGGATGTGACATTTATGGAGATGAAAACACTGTTTGACAGGAAGAAAAAGGTGCTTTCGATGGAGGTATTCCCCCCGAAAAAGACCGACCCTGTCAGCGAGATATATACCACACTTGAGGGGCTCAGTGATACAAAGCCCGATTTTATAAGCTGTACATATGGTGCGGGCGGAAACCCCGCAGATACTTCCACGGTGGATATCTGCCGTGAGATAAAGGATAAATTCGGCATACTGCCGATAGCTCATCTGACCTGCGTGAACAACTCCCGTGAGGACATTGACCGTGCGGTAGAGTTGTTCAATGAGGCGGGTGTGACGAATGTGCTTGCGCTCAGAGGGGATATCAGTCCGAAAGCGCCGCCTAAGGACGATTTTCACTATGCGTCTGAGCTTATAAGCTATCTGAAAGAGACAGCGCCGCAGATAAATATATCTGCTGCCTGCTATCCCGAAACTCATCCTGCGGCAGTAAGTGCGGTGGACGATATACTCCGAATGAAGGAAAAGGAACAGTGCGGTGCCGAGCATTTTATGTCACAGCTTTTCTTTGATAA
>CADBTD010000250.1 GCA_902797535.1 uncultured Ruminococcus sp.
ACACCCCTGTAACTTACCGTTTCAGTGCAAATGGTATTTCTATAATAATATATGAGGCTTATCCGTTTGCTGACAGCGAACCCTGGAGCGAAACAGAACTTCAGCGCATCGAACGCACAGCAAAACTGCTTTATGTGTTCAAAAGCCGAAACAGGATACTTCACATCACAAAGGAACTTACCTTTAAAGATGATGACGGGTACAACAATGTAAAGTACTTTGTCAATTATCTCAATCAGCTCGAACTGCAGGGACAGCTGAAAAGCAAGACCGCTGTTCAGTTCAATCTGAAGCACTTCTCCATTGTTAATCAGCAGGTCGGAAGAAATTCCGGCAACCTTGTCATGTTCAACTTCGTCAAGGGCCTTGAAGAGATAATAGGTGAAAGCGGAACTATCTGCCGTATGGGCGGCGACAACTTCTGCATGATATTCCCGAATGAAATATCCGAACCGATATTCACTTATCTTCTCGGCACCCCTGTTGTCTATGATATGAACACAAAGGAAAAAATATCTGTATCCGCAACTGCCGGTGCATATGTCATATCAGATACTTCTGAGGACGAAAATTCCGCTGTTATAATGGACAGGATAATTTCAGCACTGCTCGCCGCAAGAAATACAGGCGAGGAACTTGTTTACTTCGATGACAATATGGTGGCAAGCAAGGAAAAGATGATGCTTGTACAGAGCAATTTTCACGAAGCACTGGAAAATGAAGAATTTCAGGTATACTATCAGCCTAAGATATCTCTTGACAGCAAGACTCTTGCAGGTGCGGAAGCACTCTGCCGCTGGCTGAGAAACGGAAAGATTGTCCCGCCTATGGAATTTATTCCCGTGCTTGAACAGTCTATGGATATCTGCCGCCTTGACTTTTATATGCTTGACCATGTCTGTCGGGATATCCGCCGATGGCTGGATGAGGGCAGAGATGTTGTGCGTGTTTCGGTCAATCTTTCACGCAAGCACATGATGGACATCTATCTTCTTGAAAGAATAATAGGTATAATCGATAAGCACAAGGTACCTCATCAGTACATAGAGATCGAACTTACCGAAACCACCACCGACGTTGAATTCAAGGACTTGAAGCGTGTAGTTAACGGCCTGCAGAGAGCAGGGATATATACATCCGTTGATGATTTCGGCATAGGCTATTCATCGCTCAATCTCATAAAAGAGATACCCTGGAATGTTGTCAAGGTGGACAAGAGTTTCCTTCCCGACAGCGATAACGATGATGAAAACGACCGCCGAACCGTCATGTTCAAGTATGTTGTGGCTATGGCTCGTGAAATGGGTCTTGAGTGTATTGCCGAGGGTGTCGAAACACAGATGCAGGTTGAACTTCTCCGACAGAATAAATGTGACCTCGCGCAGGGATTCTTCTTCGACAGGCCGCTGCCCGTCACGGATTTCGAGGACAGGCTCGACAGGCGCATATATGATGTCCCTCAGAAAGAGGAATAATAACGATACAAACGAGAACAGGGTCTGCCTTTCACAGCAGACCCTGTTTTTTATTCAAGTGTGAATGAACGAAGCATAGCTGTGTTTCCGCCCCTGTATGTCAGATATAGTGAACCTACTCCGTCAGGTATCTTAACATCTGCCGACCAGGTCTCCCATACGTTGCTTGAAAGAATATCTATCTCAGCAAGCACCTCTCCGTCCCATGATGTGCGTACTTCAAACTTGCCGTCGCAGTAGCCTCTTGTATCAATGCTTATGCGCTTTACGTCCTTGAAATCAAAATACTTGAAGCCTGCTGTATCTCCGTCGGTCATATTTGCGATATATCCGACTTCCTCATCGCCGTCCCTGCCATCCTGAACTATCTTCGGCAGGTTTGCCTCTCCTAAGTAAAGAGTGTGCTTTTTCTCATTGTAAAGGTGACAGGCAATATATGCGGGATACTCACCCTTACCCTCAAGAGGTCCGCCGTTAAGACCGCAGGAGGTTATCTCTGCCTGGTCAAACGAACCGTCGGGATTAAGTTTCAGCTTTTCTGCACAGCCCTGTCTGCTGAACCATGTATTGTTGGTATGGCGGTGATAGAAAATGTACCAGTCGCCGTTTATCTCAACTATGCTGCCATGATTGTTAGCACCTGATGCCATAGGCATATCTGCGGGCTTGTAGCTGTCTATATGCAGGTCGGTATTGCTGACGAGAACTCCGCCGTACCTGAAACCGCCGAGAGGACTGTCGCTTACTGCATAGCAAAGCTCATGCATTACTTCGGAAGAGTATATAAAGTAATACTTTCCGTTGACTTTTCTTATAGAGGAAGCCTCAAAGAAAGCGTGTCCCTCAAACTCGGTGCCCTTGCTGTATTCCTTACCGGGGATAATAGTCTCGGGACCCGTAAGAACCGTCAGCATATCCTTGTCAAGGGTCACTACTCTCGAACCTGTTCTGCTCTTATCGCCCATACCGCAGAAGCCGCTGTACATATAGGTCTTGTCACCTTCGGTAATAACGCCCGGGTCAAACTGCGGCTCATCGCCTTCACGCTCGCCAACTCTTGTGCCGTCGGGATAATGCACATAACCATAGAATTCGTACTTGCCTGCCGGTGTATCACACACTGCAACGGACATAACGTTTATCTTGTCAAGCACATAGTAAAGATAATATCTTCCGTCGGGGCCTACAGTCACATCGGGAGCATAAAGGCACATCTTGCCGTCCTTGTTCATGGGGTCTTCGTTTCTCGGGTAGATAACACCTTCGTAGCGCCAGTTGCCAAGATCATTTACAGGTGCAGACCAGCAAACATAGTCGCCCATGCAGAACACATAGCCATTCCAGAAGTCGTGCGAGCCGTATATATATACTCTGTCGCCGAAAACGTAGGGTTCGCCGTCAGGTATATACTCATAACTCGGAAGATAGGGATTGAATGCAGTAGTTTTGCTCATGTTGATTTACCTCCGTAAAGAGATGTTTTCCGACATCAAGTCGGTGTTTTCGCTCATATTTTAACATAGTTTCCATTTTCATACAAGAGAAAATTAGCTGTTTTTTCACCATTTATTGCGGAAAAAGGTACGCCCCCGTACCTTTCTCGGGTACGGGAGCGCTTTCCTTAGGAGAATCAACAACTTATGAGATCTTATCTGTTAAGCTCCATAAAGTCTATCATACCATAGATAGCCTCGCCTGTCTTGTTGGTCATATCCTTCAGGACAGTTACAACCGAGCTGTCTATATTGGCATTCTTCCTGAGTATAGCTACCTTATACTTAGGATAAATAGAGGTATCTTCACCTATCTTCTCCGGTACAAGAAGCTGTCTGAGAGCTGTATTTGTTCTGTCAACGATCTCTTCGGTTATAGGCTTTCCGTTTTCAACGGGTACAGCTACTATAAATTCATCAGAACCTGTACGGTAGATCTCATTGTCAGGGAATATCTCTCTCAGTGACTCAACTGTACGGACCAGCATACGGTCGCCTGCATCGCTTCCGTACTGAGTGTTTATCTCGCTGAACTGACAGATATTGAACATCATGAAGTAGTAAGGCTGACCTGATTTTGCGGCCTTTTCAACGTCCATAGAGAAGCTGATACGGTTGCTTGCTTCGGTAAGAACGTCCTTGAACATAGCGGTGTTGAGCGATTTCTTGGTCGCATTCGACTTGGCTATGGTAGAAACCAGCTTCTGATTTATCTTTTCCTGTCTCTTGCTTATCATGTTGAATACTATGATAAGTGCAAGTATGGTAAGACCGAATATACCGAGATAGATCCTCATGTAGCGGGTAAGCTCATAAACTTCGCTCTTGGTATCGTCTATTGTAAGAAGCCAGCCGTGTTCGGGCATATATGTATATATGGAAACATACTTCTTGCCGTCAAGCTTATACTCAAAGTCACCGGACTTTTCTTCTGTCTCGCCCTTCATCGACTCTACTACCTTGAGAAGGTCTGCGTTTGTAGGCTCAGTATATATTTTATCTCTGTCAACGTTGAATACATACTGATTGTTGTTTACGTTTACCATGCTGTAGAAGGATTCTTCTATTCCGGGGATAGGTATACGGTCAAGAGTTTCGATAAGGCCTCTTGTGAATATACCAAGACCAACAAGACCTATAGGTTCGCCGGTCTCGTCGTAAACTGCCTTATACATGGAAACGCACTGTTCACCCGATGCAGGTGAGATTATGATACCGGTGTTATAAACGCCGTCGCCTGCATTGAGCATAGCGTCCTGAAGCTGTTTCAGCGGTTCTGCATCCTTACGGGTTATAAGGCCTATAACGCCTTCGTTTGTGTGTGTAAGAACCTCAGTAGTCCACTTACTTGCATATATACCTTCAAGATTCTCGATATCAGCACTGTAGCTTTCTGTGTAAGCCTGTGCAGCCTTTCTCAGTTCAGGATCTTCAGGATTCTTGAGAAGGTCGGTTATCTGTGCAGCCTTGCTGTATGCGGTAAGAGTCTTTTCTGCGTCTCTTACATAGTTTTCAATAAGGTGCGCGCGCTCATCGGTTATAGCGTGCATATGGTCTTTGGAGTTCTGCTTTGTCTTTTTGCTGACAGCAGTAGTGATAAATAACGAGAGTCCGAGCATTATTATCAGCTGAATGACAAGGACTCGGTTAAGGGTAGAGAAACCCTTTTTCGATTCTTTTTTATTCTTGCTCATTTTTATTTACCTTTCTGCATTCTCGCCCATATTTTTTTTATTTACATTACCTACTTCTTTCCGCCGAACAGTCCGCCGAACAACCCCTTCTTCTTGCTGTCGGCCGCAAGTTCTTCAAGAAACTCATCATCGTCATCGTCATCATCAGCGATGCTCATGATATTGCTTACACGGTCTTTAAGCAGATCTCCCTTAGAACTTCCCCCTCCCGAACCTTTTGTGTTGGGAGCAGGAACGCTCTGTGAACGGTATCCGCTCATGTTCTGACTCATTCCGCCGTACGGCTGAACACCCTGCGGTGCAGCAGCACCGCCTCCCGCAAACATCGACACCTCAGGAAGACGTATCATGCGGTCGGGCATCATGACAACCGCTGATGCGTTATCAGGAGTGAGTGACATGATATAGCTTACGCATCCGTTGCAGGGAAGCATCGGACTGCGGCTGAGAGAATTCATCAGCACAAGAGATGCTATAGCCACCTCACCGAAACTCTGCATTTTCCTTATCGCATCTATTTCAGCATGTATACTCATCGGTGCGCCGTTCATCATTTCAATATGGCTGATACCGGTATACATTTTGCCGCTTTGCGAACAGATCACGCAGACTGTTTCATCCGGGCCGATATATTCGCCTCCCTGAACACGCTTATTCACAGCGTCAAGAGCCAAATTATAGATTTGCTCGAATGTCATTTGTTCCAATCCACCTTTCATATGTAAATCTTTGTTATTTCATCTATTTTTTATACTTTATGTATATAATTGTATAACAAAATTCACAAATTGTCAAGAGTAATTTGACTGTTTTTGAATAATTTGTAACGGTGCATAAACTTTTAATGTCATAACTATGCATTTTTCCCATTATATGTAAATTTTACACAAATTCCCCATGTTTATTATGGCTTTAAAAAATCAATTTTTTATTCATTTTCTACATTGATGCTTTCAGTGCATAAAAAAACACGCACCTTTTTTTGAAAAGTGCGTGTATAATTATTTCATATAAAGATATGACATTATGAAAGACTGTGCTTTACTCTGTCTTCTACCTCATGGCGCTTTGCGTTATTGAAGCGGTCAAGTGTACCTACAAGGTATCCTGTGATCCTTCTTATGCGCTGGAAGGGTATATCCGAGAAATGATATTCCACGTCTACATACTCTCCGTCAAGACTTATGTCCATTGACTCTATTGTCTTTTCGGGATATTTCTCCTTGCCGTGAGCGATATATGCGTTTATCTCAGCCTGTGAAAGCTCTCCGTTCTTGACATTAACATTGACCATGATTATTTCCTCCTATATTCCCTCATATTATTATCATCCACTCAAATCATCATTTTGTGGTGGTGTATTATGTATTATACCACAATATATAGTATTTGTCAACACCTTTTCGGGAACATAATAGTAAAAAGAACGGTGCTCTTATTGTGCGATTTCTACAATTGGTTAAACGCACTCAAAGTCTTAACAAAGATTTTATACTGTTTTGGTATATTTTTGTCACATCTCGAATTTTATCTTGTCTATGCCATGCTTTCCCGCAAGGAAAAGAGCGCCGTCATAATAACCGATATTTATGTACTCTCTTCCGATATCGGCCGTTGCCGCAAGCGAACCGCTGAACGCATAAGAATATACCTCGCCTGTCGTAAGAAGAAGCACTCTGTCATCTGATACCTTAACGCACTTTGAAGATGTGGGGCAGTCGGATGTGCGGTAGGCTTCGGTATCATCTGCTCCGGACTGTGCTATGATCAGCTTTGACATATCCTTTGACCCGCCTGTTGTCAGAACTGCAGAACACTTTCTTGAAAGCATAAATGTCACAAGGTCGCCGTCATATTCGCATCCCGAAACAAGTTTACCCTCCGGAGATACAGTATAGATCCCGCTGTCGCCTGCTATTACGATATCGCCTGCTTCATTTGCTATGCAGTCAATTGCAAGAGTCTGTATATTATCACTTACAAGCTGTTCGCCGTCCTTTGAAAAGTCAAGCTGATGTACCTGAGAGTAAATAACGCCGTCAACCGAAGAGAAAGTGCAGACATATGCGCCCTTGCCGTCCTCATTTACTGTAGCTGATGTTACTCTTGCAGTGCTGTTGTACCGGTATATAAGTTTGCCTTCCTTGTTATAGAAAAGCACTGTCGATGCATATTTTTCGCTGTCGGTAACTATAGCCGCCGTACCGTTTTCGGAAAGTGAACCTGTAAGTATGGTATCATCGGTGGTCTTTGAGTATATCTCACCCTTTTTATTGAACATCTTGAAGCCGTATCTGCCGCTGTCAAATACAAGTATCCTTTTTCCGCACACCCTTGTCATGGGGTTTGAAAAGCCGTGTGCATAGGGGGCAAGCCTTTTTCCGTTCATATCATAGAATGTAAGGCTGTGCGTATCTGCGGTCATAAGTTCATTTCCCACGATAAAGATATTTGACGTCTTTTCGGTAGGCTGTATCGGGAAATTTCCCTTTTCAAAGTCTGCGGTATTGTGGATAGTTGATGCAGGCTTGTCAAAAATACCCTCGAGCTTAGGCAGCCAGTACGGATATGTGAGATACACTGCTATACCCACAAGCACCACCACAAGAAGTGCTATCAGACGTTTCATCCGCCTTATCGAACGTTCGTTTTTCCTGACGGAATTGATATCTGTATGCACCGCCCGTCTTTCCTCGGGAACGGCTTCCTCTTCCTTATTAACCTCAGGCTCGTTATCCCTTTTATCGCTCATCGGTCGGTCTCCTTTCCTTGCTCTTCATAAAAAACTCTGTTAAGATAGAGTCCCTGCGGCGGCACAGTTCGTCCCGCAAGCGTGCGGTCACGGCTCTCTAAAAGTGCGGGTATACAGCCTTTTTCAAGCCTTCCCTCACCTATGCTTATAAGCGTTCCGACCATTATCCGCACCATATTATACAGAAATCCGTTTCCGGACACCTTAAAGCTCAGCATATCGCCGTTTCTCGTCACATCAAAGGCGTATATCCTGCGCACGGTATTTTCTTTTTCGCAGTCTGCCGAACAGAATGTCTTGAAATCATGCTCTCCCACAAATGCTTTTGCTTCTCTGTCGAGCACAGTTTCATCAAGCCGTCCCCACACACGATAGGCACGGTCTATATAAAACGGATCCTTGATCTCACTGTTATGTACAAGATACTCATATTCCTTGCCCTTGCAGCAGAACCTTGCATGAAAGTCCTCATCTGCCTCGCTGCAGGAAAGTATCGCTATATCGTCCTCGAGCCTTGCATTCGTCCCGAAAACTATCCCTCGCTCGGGTATCGGATTGTCTGTTCTGAAACTGAAGCAGAACTGTCTTGCGTGAACTCCCGCATCAGTCCTTGAACAGCCGTATATAGTTACGTCTTCCCCGAGAAGCCCCGAAAGAGCTTCCTCTACCGCCTGCTGAACGGTATAGGCATTATTCTGCCGCTGAAACCCGTGATATGCTGTACCACGGTATGCCATCATGACCCTGAGATTTCTCATAGTCCCTCACTTAAAAAGTATATTTGCTGCAATGACTCCCGCAAGGAACAGCAGTGTAAGAACACAAGCTGCATAGTCACGGGGCGCAGTATGAAGCTGCTTCATGCGTGTTCTTCCCTCGCCGCCGTGATAGCAGCGGCACTCCATAGCCGTAGCAAGCTCCTCGGCACGTCTGAAAGAAGACACAAAAAGCGGTATAAGTATAGGTATCATGCCCTTGACCTTATCGGTAAAACCTCCTGTATCAAGTTCTGAACCTCTCGCCTTCTGAGCGTTCATTATCTTGTCGGTCTCCTCTATAAGTGTCGGTATGAACCTGAGCGCGATCGTCATCATCATCGCAAACTCATGCACAGGCACTTTTATGCGCTTTAACGGCGACATAAGACGCTCTATAGCATCAGTCAGGTCTATAGGTGATGTGGTATAGGTAAGAAGTGATGACCCTATTATAAGTAGAACTATCCTCGATACCATGAAGAAAGCAGTTCTGATGCCCTCATCCGTGACAGAAAGCATTTTCCAGCGCCATAACTCTTCACCTGAATGAACGAAAAAAAGGTTCAGCACAGCCGTGAACACCACAAGTGCCACGATCGGTTTCAGACTCTTTATCATAAGGGTGACAGGCACTTTCGACACAGCGAAGCCTATCACGCAAAAAACAGCGCAAACTGCTATCCCACACATATTCTTTGCGGCAAACAGCATGACTATCAGCACCGCAGTAAGCACCAGCTTGACTCTCGGGTCAAGCTTATGCACAGGCGAATCACCCGGCAGGTATTGTCCAAGCGTTATGTCCTTTAACAATTTACTTTCCCTCTTTTTCCTTTCAAAGCACCCTGATGTACCTCACATCACAGGCAAAATGCTCTGTCATTACCGGCGGCTCATATGTCCTGACAAAGCCGTTCTTTTCATAAAACCTTTGTGCCGCCTTCATATTCTCAAGCGTTTCAAGATAGCACCGCTTATAACGCTCTGCCGCAAAAGCAAGTGCCGTATCCATAAGTTTCTGCGCCGCTCCCGTACCTCTTGCACAGGGCAGGCAGTACATTTTCTGCAGTTCGCATATGCCGTCTGCACCGTCAAGCTTTCCTATACCTGCGCCTCCGACAATATTTCCCCGGCTGTCCTCCGCCACCCAATAGCAGCAGTCTTCTGCCGAATACACTTCGGAAAATCTGCCGAGATCGGGGTCTGCCCACGCAGTACCCTCGTGATCAGCACCGAATTCTTTAAGGCAGCTGCGGATAATGCTCTCAACTGCCGCATTGTCTGACGGAACGATCCTGCGTATAGTATACACATTCATCATACGCCCTCAAGCCGCTGACGTATCAGCTTTTCAGCGTACTTTACGGTATAGATGTCATCACCGAGGCCGCAGCCCATTTCGTTGAGTCTGTTCATGACTCTTGTTATCTGAGGTACAGCAAGTCCTATCTTTTCAAGCTCTCTGCTGCGGCTGAAGACCTTGGGCGGAGTGTCAAAGCAGAAAACGCTTCCCTCATTCATGACAAGTATCCTGTCAGCAAATCCCGCTATGTCCTCCATAGAGTGGGAAACAAGTATTATCGTGTTGTTTTTCTCATCGTGATAACGCCTGAGCATATCGAATATCCTTGCTCTGCCCTGAGGGTCAAGACCCGATGCGGGTTCATCAAGTATCAGCGCTTTCGGCTCCATAGCCATAACACCTGCTATAGCCGCTCTGCGTTTCTGTCCGCCCGATAGCTCAAAAGGTGATTTCTGAAGCTGTTCGGGAGTAAGACCGACAAGCCTTGCCGTATCCATGATGCGGCGGTCTGTCTCCTCTTCCGAAAGTCCCATATTCTTAGGTCCATAGGCTATATCCTTGTATACAGTTTCCTCGAAAAGCTGATATTCGGGGTACTGGAACACAAGGCCCACCTTGAATCTTACTTCTTTCAGCTTCTTTTTATCGGCAAAAAAATCCTCGCCGTCAACGTATATCTTTCCCGAAGTAGGCTTGAGAAGACCGTTGAAATGCTGTATAAGGGTCGATTTTCCCGAGCCTGTATGCCCGATTATGCCTACTATCTCGCCCTCGTTTATCTCAAGGCTCACCTTGTCAAGCGCCACCTTCCTGAAAGGTGTTTTCTCGCCGTAGACAAAGGTCAGCTCTTCCGTTCTTATCATTGACATCAGTTTACTCTCTTTTTCATATATATCATGGGTATAATGTTCCAGAACATCAGCAGACTCAGTACACCGCATATCACGGCTTCTGTCTTTGCCAGCTTTCCCGCCCTGTACCCTCTTACTGCGGCAGCTATGCTCATAGCCGCCGAAAATACATACAGCGTCATAACTGCACCCATACCAAAGGTCAGAAGGCTTATCAGCACCGAATTTACAGCAAGTGCGTACATCGGAAACACTATGAATCCCAGACCGAAAGTCAGAAGTCCCGCAACAATTATGAACAGCGGATTGAAGAAAAACAGTGTCTCCATCAGCTTAGGCAGCTGAGGTATTATCATTATCAGAGTACCTGCACCTGCTGCCAGCATCACGACCGAAGCTACTATACCCAGAAATGCAGTTCGTGCCGCACAGCGACTCTCATATTCCATATCGGTGTGCATAGCAACACGCTTTATCGGCTCTTTTATCATGCTGTAAAAGATGAATATCTCCGCTATGACCAGCGGCAGCGAAAGAAATAACAGAAGTCCCAGCTTTACCGCACTGCCCGCTGCCGAGTCAGATTCTACCTTAAATACGTCAAGCAGACCCTCGCCAAAGCCGAATTGTTCGCAAAACAGTGCTAACGAAGACCTGATGACCTGATAGCCGAACAGACCTGATGCCAATGCGGTAAGCGCCATCACAAGCACTCCGCCGCCTCTTGTATAATACTTTATGATCCCTGTTTTTACAAGTATGGCTATGGTTATCACGGCTGCAGCCGATAATAAAGCGATCATTCTGCTCACTCTCCCCTTTTTGTCAGCAGCTCAAAAAGAGCCTGTGCACATTCTTCTTCGGTGATTATATCCCCGGGCAGGTCATAACCCGCCTTTTTCAGCCTGTAACAAAGTTCTGTCACCTGCGGCACATCAAGACCTATGTTTTTCATGGTCTCGACCTGAGAAAAAATGCTCTTCGGAGTGCCGTCAAGAAGCGTTTCGCCGCCGTCAATGACCACTATGCGGTCAGCCTGTGCGGCCTCTTCCATATAATGCGTTATAAGAACTATCGTAACGCCCTGCTCACGGTTGAGCATCTTTATGGTGCTCATCACCTCATCGCGTCCCTTTGGATCAAGCATGGCAGTAGGTTCATCAAGCAGTATGCACTTTGGTTTCATTGCAAGTATGCCTGCTATAGCGACCCTCTGCTTCTGTCCGCCCGACAGCTTGTGAGGGGCGTGCATACGATATTCATACATTCCTACTGTTCTGAGCGCTTCATCTACCCTGCGGCGTATCTCAGAAGGCTCTACACCCATATTCTCAAGGGCAAAAGCCACATCCTCCTCAACGATAGTCGCAACTATCTGATTGTCGGGATTCTGAAACACCATGCCGGCATTACTGCGTATCGGTATAAGGTTTTCCTCATCATCAGTGCGCAGACCTGCCACTGTAACAGTTCCGCTGTCAGGCAGATTTATAGCATTGAAGCACTTTGCGAGCGTAGACTTTCCCGAACCGTTATGTCCGAGCACCGCAAGAAACTCGCCCTCTTTCACACGAAGCGTTACATCTTTCAGCACCTCAGTGCGTGAGGGCGGCTCCTCAGCGTCGTTGACGTAGGAAAAGCACACGTTCTCTGCGTCAAGAAAAAATTCCATTATTTCTTTACCTTGTTGATTATTTCCTCGGCAACGTCCTTTACCTTCTCGATGTTTTCCTTAGTTGCTACCTTCTCGATATTCTCCTTGGTAGCCACCTTCTTCACGGTGTCCTTTACCGCATCGGGAAGCTTGTCCGCTGCCTTGTCAACAGCCTTGGAAATGCCGTCTGCTCCGCCTACTGCTTTTGTGATGTCGTTTACGTCCATGTCAAATGACCTCCTGTAAAATATATTTCAAACGGACATAGCCGTTCAATTGCCTTTTGTCCATATCGCCGTTGAACCGCAGGGCAATGCACAGCCCGACTTTTCAACGGGAAGACCTATCTCGTCGGCTGAAACTTTTCCGCCGAATTTAGGTACGATGACCTCGTTAAGTATATATGCCATTACCGAGGGTGAAAGTCCTGTTGTATAGCTGTTGAGCAGGAAAAACTCCGCATCATCGGCAAGCACCTGTGCGCAGGTGTTCACCAGGTCATAGATGCAGTCCTCGAGTTTCCATACCTCTCCGCCGGGACCTCTTCCGTAGCTTGGCGGGTCCATGACTATGCCTTGATACTTGTTTCCGCGGCGTATCTCACGCTTTACAAACTTTTCACAGTCGTCCACAAGCCAGCGGATAGGTCTGTCGGAAAGCCCGCTTGCCGTCGCATTATCTCTTGCCCAGGACACCATTCCCTTTGAAGCGTCAACGTGTGTCACAGCTGCACCTGCCTCGGCACAGGCAAGGGTAGCACCGCCCGTATAGGCAAAAAGATTGAGCATTTTAAAATCGCGTCCCTGTTCCTTTACTGAGCGTATTTTTTCAGCCATAAAGTCCCAGTTCACCGCCTGTTCGGGGAACAGTCCCGTATGCTTGAAGCCTGTGGGACGTATCACGAATTTAAGCGCTCCGTAGCTTATAGTCCAGCTTTCGGGAAGGCGTGTGCGGTACTCCCATTCGCCGCCGCCCTTGTTTGAACGGTGATAAATGCCGTCCGCCTTTTCCCACAGTTCAGTCTTGTGGGGCGTTTTCCATATCACCTGCGGGTCGGGGCGCGAAAGTATCTTGCCTCCCCAGCTTTCCAGCTTCATGCCGTCAGATGTATCTATTATCCTGTAATCCTGCCAGTTTTCGGCTACTCTCATAGAATCTGTCCCATTTCGTCGTTATATTGTTTTTTAGTCTTGTAATATCTCTCGAGTATCATCATGCACTCTGCGGCATCCTCAACTCCGGATATCTCGATGTCCTTATCATACCGCCTGTCGATAAGTAGCGGTCTTTCCATGCCCTCTTCCATAATGAAGGCTATGTCCTGTGCCTTATAGCGCTTTAAGCCGCAGAATAAGCATTCGGATGTCAGATACCCTCTGCGGGATACGGGTATCATGACAATAAAGCACACCAGACACATACCGAAGAAAGCCATGCCCAGCTTTGACTCCTGTACTTTTTTGTTGATAGCATCCAGTCGGTTTTCTCTTGACCTCTCCGATATGTACTCGCTCAGCTGACCGTTTTCGGCTGCTCTCTGCGCCGCTCTTTGCCTGTCCTCGTCATCGGACACACTGACCGTATTGACTCCGGCGTTCTCTGCCAGCAGTTCATCACGCGCTTTCTCATACGTAGACATTGCAGTATATCTCACCATTACGTTTGCCAGGGTTATCACCAGCCATGCCGCACAGTAGAGTATGATACGTGTCGACTTTAACGTGACCTTAGTGTAATGCTCTGCCTTGCGCGCCTTTGCAGGCATCGACACAAAGGTCCACAGTCCGTACAGCATAAGACCTGCTACTAGTGCTATCATCACTACTAAGAATGTGGTCATTTTGTTCTCCTCCCTAAAAGTATTTGTCTTTTGTTCTGTGTTTTCTGTATTTACAGCAATGATATCTGTCCTCGGCTATGTTGTCGGTTTTTCCGTATAATATGTACGAAGCAGCATATCACAGGTATTGCGGTCCTTAGTCACCAGAAGCAGCGGTTTTTCCAGTCCGTTCAGCCACAGAAACGCGCCCTCGTCCGTAAAGCTGTATCTGATATTCTCGGGCTTTATGTACTTGTCACCTATGATTATGCCCAAAGGCGTCACATAGTCATACCTGTTGGCTATCAATACTATTATCTGCATTATTATCAGCACTGCAAAGATCACGAGCGCTATACGGTTTATAAGTATCTCCTGACGCAGAGATCCCATGCTTTGCTCTGTTATGCGTGCTTTCTGCTGCTCGGTAAAACTCTCGGGTATATCCACCGACAGCTTTACGCCTTTAAGCCCTTCATAAGCGGTGCTGAGTCGCTTCAGCGTCACGGCCAGACCGGCAAATTCTGCTGTTATAGGAAGAAATCTGTCCTTTAAACCAAAGTACACTTCGGCTTTCTGATGTATCCCTGCCAGCAGCCTGTATCGCTTTACTGTATCGAAAAAGCTCTTTATCTGCGCTGCGAACAATATCGCCGCGACGATCATTACAACGATACAGAATACCATATCACATCTGTTCTATCAGCTTTGCCACATCGTTTGCATAAGCGGTGATCTGCTCAACATCCTTGCCTTCAAGCATTACTCTTACAAGAGGTTCTGTGCCCGACTCACGCACAAGTATGCGGCCTTCTCTGCCAAGCTCGTTCTTTACATTCTCTATCTCTGCGGTCACAGTGCCGTCCTTGTCCCACATACCTTTCTTGTCGGGGGTTATGCGAACATTGACCAGCACCTGAGGGAACACCTCCATACAGGAAGCAAGCTCGCTGGGCTTTTTGCCCGTATCGGCAAGTATCTCAAGGAACTTCGCTCCGGTAAGTTCGCCGTCACCTGTGTTGGCGTAATCGAGCATGATGATATGTCCCGACTGCTCACCGCCTAAGTTATGGCCGTTTTTCAGCATATTTTCAAGTACATATCTGTCACCTACAGCAGTAGTTTCAGCGTGAAGTCCTTCACTCTCGGCAAATCTGAAAAAGCCTATGTTCGACATAACAGTAACAACACAGGTGTCATTTTTCAGGATCCCCTTTGAACGCATATACTTTGAGAATATGGCAAGAAGTCTGTCACCGTCGATGATATTTCCCTTTTCGTCCACAGCAAGACATCTGTCTGCATCACCGTCAAAGGCAAGTCCCACATCAGCGCCAAGTTCTCTGACCTTTGCCTGAAGGTTCTCCATATGAGTCGAGCCGCAGCCCTCATTTATATTGGTTCCGTCGGGTTCCGAGCTTATAAATGTACATTTTGCTCCAAGACCCTCAAAGATCTGTCTTGCGGTAGCGCTTGCAGAGCCGTTTGCACAGTCTATTACCGCATTTATTTTGCTTACATCTGTCTTTACCGTAGACTTGATGTATTCTATATAATCGTCAGCCGCACTCTTCTCATAATGTATCCTGCCTATCTCGCAGCCGTTCTTTAAATCTATCTTTTCGGGAGTGTCAAGAATAAGCTCCTCAATCTCAGCCTCTACCGCATCCGGGAGCTTGAAACCGCTTGACGAGAACAGCTTGATGCCGTTAAATTCCACCGAATTGTGCGATGCAGAGATCATTACGCCTGCATCTGCATTGTATTTCTTGACAAGCATTGCAACTGCAGGTGTAGGCACTACACCGAGTATGTATGCGTCAGCACCGACAGAACAGATACCTGCCGCAAGTGCCGCTTCAAGCACATCACCTGATATACGGGTGTCCTTGCCTATGATTATCTTGGGGGTATGCGCACATTCCTTTGCCAGCACCATTGCAGCAGCTCTGCCTATCTGCATAGCCGTTTCGCAGGTGAGTTCTGTTATAGCTACTCCTCTTGCTCCGTCAGTTCCGAATAATCTACCCATTTCCTATTCGCTCCTTAAA
>CADBTD010000251.1 GCA_902797535.1 uncultured Ruminococcus sp.
ACACGCTGAGCACGGAACCAAAGCCGCACACGGCTTTGGTTCAACAAATATCTCTTGTCGGCTTAAACAGCCGCCATTTACTTCGCTACGCTTCGTAAACCGAGATATTTGAATACTACCTGCGGCTACGGTACTTTTCATCACAGTCAGACACGCGAGCACGAACACTGTGGTCATCACTTTGGAAAGAACGCGGCTTTTTGTCAAGTTTCCGTAAGAAAACTTGTTGCCGTTCAGCACGAAGTGCTGATAAGGCGGTAGACGTGACCTAAAAAAAGAAAATTTTTTATTAAGGGACTTTACATCAAGGGATAATTGTGCTATAATGTTATGTGAAAAATTTTGCGTAAGGAGGAATTCACGGTGCAGAAGGCATATCTTATTCTGGAGAACGGTACGATCTTTGAAGGCAAGAGCTTTGGCGCTCAGGGCGAAGCTGTTGGTGAAATAGTATTTACCACCGCTATGGTCGGCTATCTCGAAACACTTACAGACCCCAGCTATTACGGTCAGATCGTTGTTCAGACATTTCCGTTAATTGGTAATTATGGGGTGATACCCGCTGATTTTGAGAGCACTCGCCCTCAGGTGAAGGCTTATATCGTAAGAGAATGGTGTCAGGAGCCCAGCAATTTCAGATGCGAGGGAGATCTTGACACTTTTTTAAAGGACAACGGTATAGTAGGTCTTTACGGTATCGACACCCGTGCGCTTACCAGGATAGTAAGAGAGTACGGCGTAATGAACGGAAAGATCGTTCAGGAGGGTTCGGGACTATCCTTTGCAGACCTCAAGAGCTACACTATAGAAAATGCTGTTGAGAACACCACCTGCAAGGAGGAGAAGACCTTTGAGCCCGAGGAAAAGAACGGTCATAAGGTCGTGCTGTTCGACTACGGTGCAAAGCTGAACATCTGCCGTGAACTTCTCAAGAGAGGCTTTGAAGTGACTGTAGTTCCCGCCCACACAAAGGTCGAGCGTGTGAAAGAGCTTGCTCCCGACGGCATCATGCTCTCAAACGGCCCCGGAGATCCCGCAAAGAACACTGCGATAATAGAGGAGCTGGGAAAGATCTGCAAGCTGAACATCCCGATATTCGGCATATGCCTCGGACATCAGCTGCTGGCACTTTCACAGGGCGCAAAGACCGAAAAGCTGCACTACGGCCACAGAGGCGCAAATCAGCCTGTCTGTGAGGTAGACAGCGGCAGGGTATTCGTTACCAGCCAGAATCACGGCTATGCGGTAATAAATGACTCGCTGCCCGAGGGTGCGAAGGCTTCCTTCGTGAACGTCAACGACGGCACCTGCGAGGGCGTGACATATGACTATATGCCCGCTGTATCGGTGCAGTTCCACCCCGAAGCAGCAGGCGGTCCTCTTGATACGGGCTTTATGTTCGACAGATTCAAGAGCATGATAGAAGCGCATAAGAAGTAACGATGAAAGGATTGAGATTCAGATGCCTTTAAATAAAGATATTAAAAGAGTTCTTGTTATCGGTTCAGGTCCTATCGTTATCGGACAGGCTGCCGAATTCGACTACGCAGGCACTCAGGCTTGCCGCGCTCTGAAGGAAGAGGGACTTGAGGTAATACTCGTAAACTCGAACCCCGCTACCATAATGACCGACAACGCTATGGCGGACAAGATATACATCGAGCCGCTGACACTTGAAACAGTCAAGAGGATAATAAAGAAGGAACGCCCCGACAGCGTGCTTTCCACACTGGGCGGACAGACAGGCCTTACACTGTCTATGCAGCTCGCAAAAGAAGGCTTCCTTGACAAATACGGCGTGAAGCTGCTGGGCGCACGCCCCGAGACCATAGACAAGGCCGAGGACAGACAGATGTTCAAGGACACTATGGAGTCCATAGGTCAGCCCTGCATACCCTCAAAGGTCGTAAACACCGTTGAGGACGCTGTAGCTTTCGCTGACAGCGAGGGAGTGGGCTACCCGCTGATCGTCCGCCCCGCATTCACACTCGGCGGTACAGGCGGCGGTATAGTACACACCGAAGAAGAACTTCGTGAGATAGCAGGCAACGGACTTTATCTGTCGCCTATCACTCAGGTGCTCATCGAGAAGTGCGTATCGGGCTGGAAAGAGATAGAGTTCGAGGTAATGCGTGACTCCAAGGGCAACTGCATCACCATATGCTCTATGGAAAACGTAGACCCTGTCGGCGTACACACAGGTGACTCGATAGTTGTTGCTCCCTGCGTTACCCTTTCAAACAAGGAATTCCAGATGCTGCGCACCGCCGCACTCAGGATAGTTGACGCACTTCAGGTAGAGGGCGGCTGCAACTGCCAGTTCGCACTTCACCCCGAGAGCATGGAGTATGCGGTAATAGAGGTAAACCCCAGAGTTTCACGCTCCTCCGCACTCGCTTCAAAGGCAACAGGCTATCCTATCGCAAAGGTGGCTTCAAAGATAGCTATAGGCTATACACTTGATGAGATAAAGAATGCCGTTACAGGCAATACATACGCCTGCTTCGAGCCTTCGATAGACTACCTCGTAGTCAAGCTCCCCAAGTGGCCTTTCGACAAGTTCGTTTACGCTAAGCGTGAGCTGGGCACCCAGATGAAGGCTACCGGTGAGGTAATGGCTATAGGCACCTCATTCGAGCAGGCAATAATGAAGGCTGTAAGAGGCGCCGAGATAGGCCTTGACAGTCTGATGAGCCCCAAGCATGAGGAACTCAGCGACGACGAGATAAGAGCAAGACTTCACAACTGTGACGACGAGAGGCTCTTCGTTGTATGCGAGGCTCTCCGCCGCGGCGTTACCGTTGACGAGATACACAAGATAACCATGATAGATGAGTGGTTCCTCAACAAGTTCTTAAAGGTAATAGACGTTGAAAATGCTCTCAAGAGCGGCGACGACAGCTTTGAGACCTATGAGACCGCAAAGAAGCTGGGCTTCCCCGACAAGGTAGTCGAAAGACTTACAGGAAAGCCGATACAGAAGAAGCTGCGTGCGGTATACAAGATGGTCGATACCTGCGCTGCCGAGTTTGCGGCTACCACTCCTTACTTCTACTCCACCTATGACCAGGAGGACGAGGCTTCCGAGTTCATAGCTTCAAAGAAGAGCACCAACAAGACCATAATAGTTTTCGGTTCGGGTCCTATAAGAATAGGTCAGGGCATAGAGTTCGACTATGCTTCGGTTCACTGCGTATGGGCACTCAAAGAGCGCGGATTTGACGTTGTTATAGTAAACAACAACCCCGAAACCGTTTCCACCGACTTCGATACGGCTGACAGACTTTACTTCGAGCCTCTCACCAACGAAGACGTGATGAACATAATCAACATCGAAAAGCCTTACGGCGTAGTTGTTGCATTCGGCGGACAGACCGCTATAAAGCTCACAAAGCACCTTGCTGCGAACGGCGTGAACATAATGGGCACACCTCCCGATTCCATAGACGCGGCAGAGGACAGAGAGCGTTTCGACGAGCTGCTTGAAGAGCATCACATCAAGCGTCCTCAGGGCTTTACCGTAATGACCTGCGACGAGGCACTCGAAGTCGCAAACAGGATAGGCTATCCCGTTCTTATGCGTCCTTCCTATGTACTGGGCGGTCAGAACATGATAATTGCCTTCAACGATGCCGACATCAAGGAGTACATGGCTATAATCCTGGCTCAGGAGATAGAGAACCCGATCCTTATAGACAAGTATCTCATGGGTACAGAGCTTGAGATAGACGCTATATGCGACGGCGAGGATATACTTATCCCCGGTATCATGGAGCATATCGAGAGAACAGGCGTTCACTCGGGCGACTCTATCGCTGTATACCCCGCATGGAACGTTTCCGATGAGCTTATCGAGCGCATAATCGACTGCTCGAAGAAGCTGGCGGTATCCTTAAAGACAATGGGTCTTGTAAACATACAGTACCTTATAAACGAAGGCGAGCTTTACGTTATCGAGGTAAACCCCCGTTCTTCAAGAACTATACCTTACATCTCAAAGGTAACGGGCGTGCCTATGGTAGACCTGGCTACAAGATGTATGCTGGGCGAAAAGCTCAAGGATATGGGATACGGCACGGGACTTTACCCCAATTCTCCTTACGTTGCCGTAAAGGTGCCTGTATTCAGCTTTGAAAAGCTCATAGACGTTGATAACCACCTGGGACCCGAGATGAAGTCAACAGGTGAGGTCCTTGCAGTTGCAAGCTCACTTGAGGAAGCACTTCACAAGGGACTTACTGCGGCAGGCTACAAGCTCAACGTCGGCGGCGGCGTGCTTATCACGGTCCGTGACACCGACAAGGGCGAGATACCTCAGACAGCCAAGGCATTCTATGACCTGGGATTCAAGATATATGCAACACACGGTACCGCCAAGGTGCTCGACGAGCACGGCATACCCTGCGAGGCAGTCGCCAAGATAGGCGAGGCTGAGGAGAACACCCTCACACTTATCGAAAGCGGAAAGATAAGCTACGTTATATCCACTTCCTCAAAGGGCAGAAGTCCTCAGCGTGACAGCGTTAAGATAAGACGCAAGACCGTTGAGAGAAACATCCCCTGCCTGACCGCTATAGACACAGCAAACGCTATAGCTTCTTCACTGCGCTCAAAGTACAATGAGAAGACTACCGAGATAGTTGATATCAACCATATGCGCAAGGAAAAGAAGAAGGTACGCTTCACCAAGATGCAGGGCTGCGGAAATGACTACATCTACTTCAACTGCTTCGACCAGCGCATAGACAACCCCGAGGGTCTGGCACTGGCACTCAGCGACCGTCACTTCGGTATAGGCGGCGACGGCGTTATACTTATACAGCGCTCAGACGTTGCCGACGGCAAGATGCGTATGTTCAACCTTGACGGTTCGGAAGGCAAGATGTGCGGAAACGGCATACGCTGCGTGGCACGCTTCATGCGTGACAACGGACTTGTTGACAAGGACGAGTTCGACATAGAAACACTCAGCGGAATAATGCACGTCAAGCTGCTTCGTCACTACGGCGAGGTAAACGGCGCTACCGTAAACATGGGAGCCGCTGTGCTCGATCCTGCACAGATACCCGTTACATTAAAGGCTGATGAAAACGGCAGAGTAGTTGACCGCAAGGTGAACATTCTCGGCAAGGACTACAATATCACTTGCGTATCAATGGGCAATCCCCACGCAGTTACATTCGTTGAGGGCAACCTTGACGCCATAGACCTTGAGGAGATAGGACCCGCATTCGAGAACAACGAGATATTCCCCGAAAGAGTCAATGCAGAGTTCATCAAGGTGCTTGACGACCATACCTTAAAGATGAGAGTATGGGAGAGAGGTTCGGGTGAGACCTGGGCCTGCGGTACAGGTGCCTGCGCAGCTGCTGTTGCTGCTGTACTCGGCGGCTACTGCAAGAAGGACAGCGACATCACTGTCAAGCTCAAGGGCGGCGACCTTGACATAAGAGTTACCGATGAGGCTATATACCTCACAGGCGACGCTATCACCGTATTCAGCGGAGATATAATACTCTGATATGAGCATACAGAGCGCAATGGGGCGCATGACTGCGGCAGTAATGCTGCAGGCGTTCCCTTTGCGCTCTTTTTTGTTTGGAAAGGACTGGTAAAAATGGTAAAGGTAAACGAAAACTTCTTAAAGCTGGAAAAGAACTATCTGTTCATCAACATCGCAAAGAAGGTAAAGGCTTTCTCCGAAGCTCACCCCGATGCTGATATCATACGCATGGGCATAGGCGACGTTACCCTTCCTATAGCGCAGTGCGTCATCGACGCTATGAAAAAGGGCGCAGACGAAATGGCTGTCAAGGAAACATTCAGGGGCTATGAGGACAGCGGCGCAGGCTATGACTTTTTAAGAGAGGCGATAAGCGGCTACTACGGCAGTTTCGGGGTGACGGTAAAGCCCTCGGAGATAAGGGTCAACGACGGCGCAAAGAGCGACTGCGGAAATATCGTGGATATTTTCTCGGATGACAACACAGTGCTGATAACCGACCCTGCCTATCCCGTATACGTTGACACCAACCGAATGAACGGCAGAAAGGTGATCTTTGCCGACTCAAACGAGGAGAACGGCTTTGCGGCTATGCCCGACAAGTCGGTACACGCCGATATCATTTATCTCTGCTCGCCCAACAATCCCACAGGCTCGGTATACACTGCCGCACAGCTTAAAGAATGGGTGGACTATGCCCTTGAAAACGGCGCTGTGATGATCTACGACAGCGCTTATGAGGCATTCATCACCGAAGATGGCGTGCCCCGTTCGATATTTGCCATAGAGGGCGCAAGAAAGTGCGCCATCGAGATGTGCTCGCTTTCAAAGACCGCAGGCTTTACGGGTATGCGCTGCGGCTACACGGTGATACCCGAGGAGCTGACCGTTAAGGCTTCCGACGGCAGCGAGGTCAGCATAGCACAGCTGTGGGGACGCAGACAGGGCAGCAAGTTCAACGGCGTAAGCTACCCCGTACAGTGCGCAGCGGCGGCAGTGTTCTCCGAAGAGGGTCTCAGACAGACCAAGGAGAACATAAAGTATTATCAGAACAACGCCCGTGTGATAGCTTCGGCGCTTGATGAGATGGGCATAAAGTACACAGGCGGAAAGAACTCGCCCTACATCTGGCTGAAATGCCCTGACGGCATGGGCAGCTGGGATTTCTTCGACAGGCTGCTTGAAGAGGCAAATGTGGTGGGCACTCCGGGCGCAGGCTTCGGAAAGAACGGCGAAGGCTGGTTCAGACTTACCGCATTCGGCGATGCAGACCGCACTAGGGAGGCTATGGAACGCATAAAGAAGATGAGCTTCTGACAGAGAAAGGGAGGAACAATGACGTTTGAAAATATTGAATGGCTGTTTTTTGATGTAGGCTCGACACTTGTGGACGAATCCGAGGTTTACGTTGACAGGATAAACAAAATAGCGAAAGCCGCAGGAAAGACCCATGACGAGGTATATAAAAAGTCAATAGAGTTTTACCGCAAGGGTCTCAAGGGCGACCTTGAGACGGCAGCATTCTACGGAGTGCCTTTGCCGAAATGGCAGCCGCAGTATGAAAATCCGTATCCCGCCGCTGCTGAAGTTCTTGAAAAGCTCGGCGGCAGGTACAAGCTGGGTGTTATAGCTAATCAGTCCCTCGGTACTGCCGACAGGCTGAAAAAGTACGGACTGCTGGAATATTTCTCACTGGTGGTGGCTTCCGCCGAGGAGGGCGTAGCCAAGCCCGACAGAAGGATATTCGATATAGCTCTTGAAAGAAGCGGCTGCAAGCCCGAAAACGCCGTAATGATAGGCGACCGTGTGGACAACGATATCCTTCCCGCAAAGGCTGTGGGCATGAAAACGGTGCTTGTGGGTCAGGGTCTGTCTTCGCTGTCCGAGGAAAAGTATCAGGACCGGGACGCTTACGTAAGCAGCATAGAAGAACTTCCGGATCTGCTCATGTAACAGAAAAAGAGCGGCTCAGATGAACCGCTCTTTCTTCTTTCTTTGGTGAGGTGAATATATGGAATATTAAGTAGAATGCTTATTCTATCGTCGGATTGAACCAGTCGCCGTCATAGGTCTTGATCCATCCGTACTGGTCACCGATGCTGACATAACTCCACTTTACGCTGAAGTAGTTGTAGCCTTCTTTGGTGACGGTGTCGTCCTCGTTGAGTTTCATTATGACCTCATAGGATTCACCGGGACCCGAGTAAAGGTTAAGTCCGCCCATTCTTGTGATGCGGATATCCTTTCTTTCGCTGCCGTAGTAGTATTCATCGGGGAGGACTGCCGCAATGACGGGGCTTTTTGATGAAAGCACGTTCATCGGTACCCAGCCCTCGGTGTCGTCATAGCTTATATAGCACCAGGTCTCGCCCGATCTCAGGTCAAGCTCTTCACCGACGATGTCAAGTCCCGTACCCGAGGGTATCTCGACACGGTCTATCCTTTCGTAATCGTAGCCGGGGCCTATCCTTATCTGGGTAGAATCGGCAATGGTGAAAAGGGTGCCGTAGGTCATTATCTCTTTGGGAAGCACCGACTGTTTATAAGGGTCGGTGGTAGTTGTCGTGGTGGTAGTGGTGGTGACTGTGGTAGTCGTGGTCTTGCTTTTCTCCTCTGTTTCGGGAGTCTCATCGGCAAGGGCTTCGAGCGCAGGTGAACTGTCTTTCTGCTTCGCGGGAGAATCCATTCTGTCGCGCATGAATATAGCCGCCCATGCTACCGATGCCGCAATAAGGCACAGCCCCATGCAGACACAGAGAAACTTGTATATACCTGCGCTTGTCCCGAGAGACTGTTTTTCTTTGACTTTTTCAGCCTTGGTCTCGGGCTCGGGAACGCCGTATACTATCTTCTCACAGGTGTCACAAAAAATAGCTCCCCCGGAAGTTTCACGTCCGCATCTTTTGCAGAACATTGCTCCACTTCCTTTCATTTTTTACACATTCTTTTCTGTAAACTTCACAATACCGCACTTTTTATCTGACGTGAGGTATTGAGAATATTATAATTGTGATATGTGAAAAAACTATTTGACGTATTTGATAGTAAGGTGAAACTTTGCTGACAAATGGTTTCTTGTAATTACACTGCTGTTACAAGGTGGTTACATGGCGGTCAATGAGGGTCATATGACCTTATGAGCTGTGTTTTCGGGAAGTAGTGCAGAAGTATCTCGGGACAGTCGGCACCCTGTTTTGCCATTGAATCCGCACCGTACTGGCTCATTCCCACAAGATGTCCGCAGCCCATGGATGAAAAGGTGAATGAACCGTCGGAAAAGGTGACCTCGAAGTGCTGGGAGGGAAGTCCGCAAAGCTCACAGAAGGCGTCGGCGGGGAAGGTGTTTCCGCATATGTTTACAAGAAGCACAGTGCCTCCTGCGGTAGTCTCGGCGGGAGAGAGCCATTCCCCGGGAGGACCTTCGGGAGTTATGCCGTACTCATCTGCGATAAGGTCTTTCAGCTTTTCTTCGGGTATTACGACTTCGGTGCGGCATTCGGGACGGTCGGCATCGGAGGTGCTTGAAACGGCACACAGGTACGGGATATCCCTGCCCCACATATCCCATGCGGATTCTGTACTGCCGCAGGATAT
>CADBTD010000252.1 GCA_902797535.1 uncultured Ruminococcus sp.
TCACGGGTCTTAATAATATATTAGCATTTATAAAAATATGTGTTCATAAAACAGAAACTTGTTCCACGTGGAACATTCTGAATTTCATAGTGTGTTTTTTCACTTTTTGACCCTGTTTTTTTGAATTTTGGGGTATATTTTTTGAAAAATGTATATATTGTATATTGATTTTATTCAAGTATAAACTGCATTTCAACAGGGTTATGATCCGAGTAGGCGAACTGCGTGTCGATAGTCTGTTCTGACAGCACCTTGACGTTATCGGAAGTGATGAACCCGTCAAGGGTTATAACGAACTGCTCCGGGTTGTAGGGCGCGTCTGCGATACGGCTTGTGGGGGCATTTGAGGAGGCGCTGAGGGTCAGCGGTCTGCCGTCAAACATCTCGGGGGGAATGGGCTGAGCCCAGGTGTAGTCGTCGCCCGGAATGCCGAAATACTTTGAGGAATCGCCCAGAAGATCCTTGTTGAAGTCGCCGCCGCACACGATATAGTTGCCTTTTTCGTACTCTGAGGTAAGCTCGTCAAGGAGTATTTTCAGCTGTTCCTCGGCTATTTTTCCGTCGGAAGTATAGGCTGAAAGATGAACGTTTACCAGCACAAGTTCCTTGCCGTTATCGGTGGGTATGCGGGAAATGCTGTAGCATCTGTCAAGGTCCACCAGCTTCATAAGCGAGGTCTCAACGGGGAGACTGCGGCGTTCTGCCCCCGAAATATCGTACTTTGAGAGGGTCAGGATGCCTGTCTGTGTCTTTCCGTGAGGCTGTGTCAGCGGATAAAAGAGGAAAGCGCTGTTCCAGTTGCGTGCGTAGACGCTGTCATAGTTTGAGAGTCCGTCGGTGATGTGCTGTTTTTCGTTGAAGTGATAGGTGCGGGTGGCGTTTTCATCGACCTCCTGCAAAAGCAGTATATCGGCGTTTTGCGTACCTGCGAACTCGGTTATACTGCTGATATTCTTTTCAAGGCGCTCTTTGCTCCATGCCCAGCTTTCTGTTCCGCCGTCCATAAAGAAGCTGTAATCGGGTTCATATGCGCCGAAACCTATATTATACGAAACGATCTTTACGGGCTGGCCTGTGCGGACAGGCTCTGACTGTGAGCCCTCCGGGGCAAGCTGCTGTCCGTCGGGTATGCGCTTATAGGAAAGGATAACATATGCGACATAGCATACAACTATAAGCAAAAGTGCGAGTATTATGGCTATTATGACCCTTACCGGTCTGAATTTTTTTGATCCTGCGTTCATTAAAAATTACCTCCCCCTGAATACCGTGATGTGCGCCGCCGCTTTGAAGGCGGGTCACGGTACTGTACTGATTATATCACCCGAAATGCCGTGATGTCAAGTGATAACTGTCACTATTGCGGCTGACAGGTGTCACTGATAATGCAAAAAAAGCGGCAGCCAAAAAATGACTGCCGCTTTCGGTCTGTATCGTTTAGGGGAAGGTCATATTTTTCTTCTCTGTACGGGGTTTGAACGGTACTGTCCCTGAGGTATGATAACGTCATAGTTAGCGCTGAAGCTCTTGGCCTCTGCGAAGAGAGGATCATAGACTCTGCCGTTCATTTCCACCCATGCGTGGGATGTATCGTGTGCCACATAGACGGTCTCATAGCCTATCTCGTGGAACATGAAAGCGCAGGCAGCGGCTTCCGAAACGCAGCAGCCCGATCTGTATCGGAAGATATCATTTGCGAATGTAACTTCCCAGCCCTCCTGATGATAGATGGGGGCAAGCAGGCGGAAGCGGTGATACGGGAACGGGAATAGCCATTTGAAAACTTTAAGGCGCTTGGTCTCCATAGAGTCGGTGGGGAGGGTGTTTTCCTCCACTATCTTGTGTGCAGTTATCATGGTATCTATCTTGCGGTAGGTCCATGTGCCCGGGTAGATAGTGCCGTCCGAACCGATAACAACGTCGTCTACCGACTGACCTAAGACACGTTTGCCGTCACGTCTGCCAAAGAAGTAGTACTGACCGCCTATCTTCTGCCAGCTTGTCTGCATAACGCCATCGGAATTGAAGTAGTACTGGCTGCCGTCTATGGTGTATATCTGGCCTATTATCTTGTTTCCGTGGCTGTCGTAGTAGTATTTTCTGCCGTTTTCGGTGTACCAGCCCTGGCGCACTATGGGGAAGAAGATCTCGGTGCTGCCTGAGAAGCTGCCCTTGCCGGTGACGGTTATCTTTGCGGTGCCTATGTTCACATTGTTGCTGTAGGTGAGGGTATAGTCGGTATTTTCGACTAAGGTGTAGCTGCCGAGTGTGAGGACGGGCTTAGGCTTTCTTGCCTTGCCTGTGTACTTGTAGCAGTCTTTCAGGCCGCCTGCCTTGCAGTCTTCTATGCGAGCCTGACTGATGGAGAAGCGGACGGTCTTGCTGCCTGTATAGCCGCCCTTGCCTGTTACGGTGAGGGAAGCTGTACCAACAGCGTTATTGTTTGCGTAGGAAACAGTGAAGTCGGTATCTTTAACAAGTGCGGTGCCGTTGACCTTGACTGTGGGGACAGGTTCAACGGGGCTGCCTGTAAAGAAGAAAGGCTGATCAAGGCCGCTTATCTCTGCGCCCGAAAGGTCGCTGAGCTTAGGCTTGATATCCTTTTTCTTGGTGGCGCTGCATATCTTGCAGCGGTAAAGGGTATAGCCCTCTTCGGTAAGGGTCGGGGGGACTACCTCGATGACCTTGGTGAAATTATGGGGATATTTAAGGATAGGGTCCATGTGTCTGTAGCCGCAGTCCTTGCAGTAGAGTGCCATTTTGCCTTCGTGTGCGCAGGTGGCTCTGTGGAAGATGAAGCCTGCGTTGAAGTCGTGGCGGTGTACTGAAAATTCTATGCCGTTTGCGGCGGCGTAAGCGCTTGCTGCGGTATCGGCAGGTGCGGACATGGAAAATCCGTTAAGTTTTATGCCGGGCTCGGTATATCCGAAAGCGTATTCACCGATATTATTTACCTTTTCCGAAAGTATGACGGAGGTAAGGTTGGGGCAGTCAAGAAAAGCCCTTGCGCCGATGGAGGTGACGCTTCTTCCGAGTATGACCGAGGAAATAAGCGAGTCACGGAAAGCGTCTTCGCCGATCTCGCCGATAAGGTTGCCGTCGATAGTCTCGGGCATCTCGACATGGGCGGAATTGCCGACGTATCTTGTGATGACGGCAAGGCGTCTGTCGTTTATGATGTACTCATAGTCGCCCGAGCGGACAGCGTTGGGATTGCTGTAGACAAACTCCTGTGCGGGCGGTGCGGTGTCTTCCTCTGTCTGTGAGGAGGCAGGCTGAGATGAGTCATCGGTGGTTTCTGTCAATGCCGATGAGTCATCGGGCAGGACAGCGCTGTCTGCGAAGACCGACACAGACGTGCTGAAAGCAAGCAGAAGTGCTGTCAGCGACGTGATGATCTTTTTGTTCATATCCATTACTCCCTGTTTGATAAAAATTAAGTAAAAACAAAACAATGATGAACGTAATGTTACCGTTCAAAATAATTATAGCACAAAGCGAAGTTGATTTCAATATGTTTCCCGCTTTGAGGTGTAGAATTTGAAACAGTATTTTTATGCAATAAGACGAGGCGGAAAGTGACGGGAAGAAAAAATCTACAAATTTAGTGTATTGTATCTTTACTTTTTGAAAAAGATGTGTTATAATGTTTTAAAATACAGACATTTTGAACGGTGAAAAGAGGAAAAAATAATGAAAAAGAGGGTAATTGCGGCTGTGACGGCGGCAGTCACGGCGCTTGCGTGTCTCGGGTCCTGCGGGAAAAAGGAGATAGGCAGGGACGGAAAAGCCGCAGCTTCACAGGCGGAGACATCGGCAGCGGAGAGTGCCGCTGAGGTATCGGTGCCCGATGAAGCAGAGGAGCCTGCCGAAAAGAAATTCACGGGTGAGCTGAAAGCGCCTGTTGCCGACGGAAAGATAGACCTGTCGAAGGGTGCTACGGAAAATATGCTGATACGTTCGCTGGCGTATGAGGGCGACAGTTCAAGGCTGGCGCAGAAGTTAAAGGAAGCGAAGGAGCTTGCGGAAAGCAAGGAATACACTGCGCAGGAAAAATACTACTATCCCACAGAGGTAGTATTCATGGGAGATTCGGTCACGACGGGGTACAATGCTTCGGGTGACAAGAAATTCGCATCACAGTTTCAGGGCTGGTGGGAAAACAACATCAGCTTTTACGCCGAGTGGGAGAATGCGGGGCTTATCGCAACGGATTCATACGTCGGGGTACACCGCGTGGACAGTGATGTGCTGGTGCATCAGCCGGATATAATATTCATAGAATTCGTGAATGACGCAGACTGCGAGGACGACAGGTGCAAAGAGGCTATGGACAGTCTTCTGAGGAAGTGTATGTCGGACGAGGGAATGCCTGCGGTGATACTTATAGAGACTATGCGTGAGGACGGAAGCAGTCCCCAGGATATGCATATGGAGCTTGCGGAGGCATACGGTATACCCGTGATATCTCTGCGTGATGCGGTGATGCCCGAGATAGATGCGGGAAACATCACCTGGGAGGAGCTTTTTGCGGACGAGGTACATCCCAATGACCTCTGTCACGGGCTGATAGCGCAGATGCTGGAGAATTATGTAAGCCGGGTGAACGAAACTGCCGACAGTGCCGCAAAGCCCGCAAAGTTCACAGCGGAGTCACCTACCGGGGACAAGTACAAGGACGCCATAATATCAGACAGCCTTACCGGTGCTGTATGGGTGTCGGAGAACAACGGCTTTGACGAGGGCGGACAGCTCTGGTATTTACAGAACGGCTGGGGCACTGTGACAGGGGGAGATATAACCTTTGTGGTGACCTGCAAGAAGCTGGGTATGCTTTACAATATGTCTACCGACGGTGAAGGCGGTACGGCAAGAATAATAGTTGACAACAAGGTCATCGCGGATATAGACTCGGATTTTTCGGGCGGCTGGGGAGACCATTGTGAGTCGAGAGAGCTGTTTTCAAACAGCAAGGCGGAAGAGCATTATGTGACCGTGAAGGTGCCCAAGGGCAAGCGGTTCGAGGTAGTGCGTCTGCTGATAGACTGAGGATATCGGCGCGGGGCGGAAAAGCCGTTCTCTCGCTTATATACATATTTTTTTATTTTTTAAGGAGGAATAAACTATGTCGAAATTTGTATGTTCGGTTTGCGGATATGTTTACGAGGGAGAAGAAGCACCCGATGTATGCCCCCTCTGCAAAGCGCCCAAGGAGAAGTTCAACAAGGTAGATGAGAGCGCAGGTCCTGCATGGGCTTGTGACCACGAGGTAGGTTCTGCACAGGGACTTGACCCCGAGATAGTAAAGGGACTCAGAGAGAATTTTGAGGGAGAGTGTTCGGAAGTAGGTATGTACCTTGCAATGTCAAGAGCTGCATTCAGAGAGGGTTATCCCGAGGTAGGTATGTACTATGAGAAGGCTGCTTACGAAGAAGCAGAGCACGCTTCAAAGTTTGCCGAGCTGTTAGGCGAGGTAGTATCCGCTTCGACAAAGGAGAACCTGGAGAAGAGAGTTCTTGCCGAGAGCGGCGCTTGCGAAGGCAAGCTGGCACTTGCAAAGAAAGCTAAGGAGCTCGGATATGACGCTGTTCACGACACTGTTCATGAAATGGCCAAGGACGAAGCAAGACACGGCAGAGCATTCAAGGGTCTGCTGGACAGGTATTTCAAGTAAGAGATATCCCATAACAAACAGCAAAGCCGAAGAGCGTGAAAACTCTTCGGCTTTTGATATTTATCTGA
>CADBTD010000253.1 GCA_902797535.1 uncultured Ruminococcus sp.
AAAATCACTCGACGCTTCGGTAAGTATACCGCACAGCTTTTTTTCTCCGATGTAAAGATCGTTTATCCACTTTATCATAGGCGATACCCCGGAAACACGCTCAATGCCCCTTGCAGCAGCAACGGCAGCAGCCGCAGTGTACATCACAGCCTTTTCGATAGGCAGTTCGGGGTGCAGTATGCAGGAAAGATAAAGTCCTGTTCCCTCGGGAGAATAAAAACTCCTGCCGAAACGCCCTCTGCCCTCAGATTGTGTTTCTGCGGCAAATACCGCAGCCTTTTTGGGTTCCGTTATGCAGAAGCGCTTTGCTTCGTCATTTGTTGAGCTGACCGACTTGTATGTAAATATCCCTACATCCGACAGCCTTTCGGGAAGATAGCTCTTTATTCCCTCAGCAGAGAGCAGGTCACTTTCATCAGAGAGCATATAGCCCTTTCTGCCCACAGTCTCTACTGCGTGCCCTTCATCTTTCAGTGAATTTATTGCCTTCCACACAGCGTTTCTCGATACGCTGTACCTTGCCGCAAGGGCTGTTCCCGAGAGCGGTATGCCCCTGTTCTGCTCAAGAAGCGCAAGTATCTCATTTTTCAACGACATAGCCGCTCACCTGTTTCATATAGTTTTAAGATCATAAGGACCGCGAAGTATCCCACGCTCGGTGATGATCGCAGTTATAAGCTCCGACGGAGTCACATCGAAGGCGGGACTTCGGCAGATTATTCCCTCGGGTGCCATCCTCTGCGCATAATACAGCTCGGCGACCTCACTGCCGTCACGCTCTTCGATAACTATATCATCCCCGCTTTTGCAGTTTATATCTATAGTAGATGTCGGACAGCATACATAAAACGGCACACCGAAATGCTTTGCCGCCACTGCTGCCCCCAGCGTACCTATCTTGTTTGCTGTATCACCGTTTGCAGCAACACGGTCACAGCCCACGAAAACAGCATTTATCATGCCCTTTGACATGAAGTACGCTGCCATATTATCACATATAAGACTTACATCAACGCCGGCATTTTTCAGTTCATATGCGGTAAGACGTGCCCCCTGCAAAAGCGGACGTGTCTCATCCACAAACGCCTTCAGCTTTATGCCCCTTTCAGCGCCAAGCAGCAGCGCTCCCAGTCCTGTGCCGTAACGTGATGTAGCAAGTGCGCCTGCGTTGCAGTGCGTAAGCACAGTATCTCCCTCATGCAGAAGTGAGAGCCCGTATTCGGCGATAGCCATGCAGGTGGAAATATCATCAAGGTGTATCTTCACCGCTTCATCCAGCAGCGCTTCGGGAACAGCCTCGGGAGAAAGCGTTTTTGCAAGCGCAAGCTGCCTTGACACTGCCCACGACAGATTCACAGCAGTCGGCCGCGAGGAAACAAGATACTCCCCCAGCCTTTCAAGTTCAGCCATAAAACCGCTGCCCGACGGTATGCTCTTTGAAAGCACAGCCATAGCATATGCCGCAAATATCCCTATTGCGGGAGCACCCCTTACCCTGAGCTGCTTTATTGCCTCATACATCTCGTCTGCTTTAGTAAGGGTGAGATATTCAAGTTTGTTCGGCAGCAGCGTCTGGTCGATTATAACTACTGACGTGCGATCGTCGGAAAGCTGTACGCTGTCCGTTTTTTTGTACTTTAACTCATGCATTTTTCAAAGGCTCCGTAAGGATATAGTCCGAAATGCTCTCTATAGCGTCCGCAATAAGCGCCTTGAAACGCGGTGCCGCCTTGTCCGCAGTCGCCTGTACCTCATCATGGGTCAGAGGCGTAGGACTTATGCCCGCCGCCTGATTTGCAACACAGGATATACCGCAGACCTTCATTCCTGCATGACGTGCAGCTATAGCCTCAACAGCCGTTGACATACCGACTGCATCAGCACCGAGTCTGCCCAGCATCACAATTTCCGCAGGTGTTTCAAAGGAAGGCCCCGTAAGCTGCGCATACACGCCCTCTTTAAGCTCAATGCCGAGGTCCTTTGCGCTTTCCTTTATTATATCGCAGAGCTTGTTGTCGTAAATATTTGACATATCGGGGAAACGTGTTCCAAGCTGCTCCACATTTGCGCCGATAAGCGGATTGGGAACAAAGCTTGCGATATGATCTCTTATCAGCATGAAATCTCCCGCACCTAACTTCTTGTTTATCCCGCCGGATGCATTTGTAAGAAACAACACCTTTGCACCCATCATCGCAAGCAGTCTTGCAGGCATGACAACGTCGGTCATGGGATATCCCTCATAATAGTGTACTCTTCCCTGCATAACT
>CADBTD010000254.1 GCA_902797535.1 uncultured Ruminococcus sp.
GAAAACTTCGGTGAAAGCACAGATGACATTTGTCTTGCGGCAGTGTCCGACGGAAAGATACTCGGTGCCGTATGGTCAAGGATAATGGACGACTACGGTCACATCGACGACCGCACCCCGTCACTGGCTATCGCGCTTTTCAGCGAGTACAGAGGCATGGGCATAGGCACAGCACTTATGAGAGATATACTCGGCCTTCTGAAAACAAAGGGTTATGAAAGAGTTTCCCTTGCGGTGCAGAAAGAAAACTATGCTGTAAGGATGTACAGAGCCGCAGGCTTTGAAACTGTGGGAGAAAACAGTGAAGAATACATAATGGTATGCCGACTTTCAGACAGCGCTTCCGACAGCATTTTTTCACGCAGGAGCATACGCAGGTACCTTGACAAGGCTGTAAGCAGAGAAACTGTCACTGACATCATAAAGGCCGCCTGCGCCGCACCCTCGGCAAAAAATCGACAGCCCTGGAGATTCACCGTTTTCGGCGGTGAGGAAAAGGAAAAGCTGCTTGACGTTATGGAAAAAGGCATAGAGCGTGAAGCATCGGGAAACAGCCGGCTTCCCGGATCGGCAAACGGACTTGCGGACGCACGCCACACCCTCAGCGTCATGAGGTCTGCCCCCGTGATAATTACAGTGACCAACACAAACGCAGGCTCGCCCTTTGAACAGGTAGACGCTGACAGCCGTGTGACCGAGATCTGCGACACACTTTCGATAGGCGCGGCAGTGGAGAATATGCTTCTTCGGGCTGAAGCGCTGGGACTCGGCACACTGTGGATAGCCAACACCTGTTTTGCATATGATGAGCTTTGCGAATACATCGGTGTGACAGGACAGCTTACAGGCGCAGTGGCACTGGGTCACCCCGATGAAAGACCTGCTCCCCGTCCGAGAAAAGCTATGGACGATATATGTGAATTCAGAATGTGAAAAATGATTCTCATTTTATGCGGAAATGCCGTAAATGCGGCATTTTCTCTGTTTATGGTATAGACTTTAGGTGATATACGCTGTATAATGTTCTTACGAAAGGAGGGATCCGTTATGGATACTCAGAAAACAGGCAGATTTTTAAAAGAGCTTCGGCGTGAGAGCGGCATGACGCAGGAACAGCTGGGCGAGCGCATAGGCGTCACAAACAAGACCGTGTCACGCTGGGAAACGGGAAATTATATGCCCCCTGTTGACTGTCTTGTGATGATGGCCGACATTTACGGAGTGAGCATAAACGAGATAGTCGCAGGAGAAAGAGTGACAAAGGAAGATTTTGAGCAGAAGGCCGATGACAACCTTTCTCAGGCGCTGAGAGAAAATGAAAAGACCGTTAAACGCGCAGAGAGTATACTCACAGTCCTCATGGTGATAATGACCGTGACAGCTATGGCGGTCATCATACTTCTGCCAAAGCAGGGAATGCTGACGATACTTCTCACAGTGCTTGTGGCAGTTATGGCATTTATAGGAAACACCGTGATAGTCACGGCACTTGCCATGAACAAGGAGCGATCGGGAAAATAAAAAATTTTTTTTGAAAAAATGAAACCTTTTTGCCTTCCGAGGTGTATTATAAGTGAAAGGGCCCTGAGAAAGATGCGGTGATACCGCACAGACAAACAAAACGGAGAGTATCATAATGACAGACGAATTATTTATAAAGCTCTATGAGCAGCACAAAAACAGTGTTTATTCTGTCATATTCGGTTATGTACGCAGCGAAGCCGATGCGGCTGACCTTACGCAGGAAACATTTATAAAACTGTACTCATGCGGAAAGGATTTTGAAAGCAGTGAGCATATCAAAGCATGGCTTTTAAGATGCGCTATCAATTCGTGCAAAAATCATCTCAGAGACATAAAAAAACACGGACATGAGGAGCTTGACGAAAACATACCCGCTGCCCCGGAGACCGACTACGGAGATGTGATGCAGGCGGTGCTTGAACTGCCGGAAAAGTACAGAGTCGTGATACATCTGTTTTATTATGAAAACTATTCGGTAAAACAAATAGCTCAGGCTCTTGACGTTTCTGAAAATACAGCCAAGACAAGGCTGGCACGAGGAAGAGACAAACTGAAGAGCAGGCTTGAAAAGGAGGCAGAACATTATGAGTATCGGTTCGGAATATAAAGAGCAGGTAGACTCTTTCGCAAACGACACTTATAAGTTCAGCGGAGAGGAGATGCTCATCATGGCAAAAAGGAACAACATAAACGTAACAGAAAACGGAACAAAAGCAAAAAGAAGAGGTATAAAGAAGGCGGCTGTAATAGCCTATGCGGCAGCAGCTTGTGTGGGTGCATCGGCACTGACCGCTGCGGCAGGTGCAGCAGGCTACGGTCCTATGGCATCTATGTTCAGAAAGTACCACAACGACGAGACCACCGCAAAGCTGGCTGAACAGGGCTACGCATATACCGCAGAGGACGCAGCCAAAGACAGCAAGCCCGAAGAGCTTATGCAGTTCAAGGGCATAGGCGACACCATTGAAACAGAAGACTTTGCAGCTACACTTACAGGCATCGCAGGCGACAACTGGGCGCCGAAAATGCTGGTAGATATAAGAGTGAAGGATGCAGACGTTGCCGC
>CADBTD010000255.1 GCA_902797535.1 uncultured Ruminococcus sp.
CAAAATTACCGTTGAATGTATAGATATCTTTTGCGATACTGTTTACTATACACCCGGGAAGATACTTAAGATCGAAAGGCATTAAAGAAATGACCCAGAATAATGCTGATGAAACAAGTGTGTTTCGTGTAAGCACTCCGATAAAAGCGCCCAACAGTGCATATAATGCAAATACAAACAATGCGAACAGTATCTGTTTCAGAGTGGCTGATAATGATATATCATTAATGTTAACGACCGGGATCTCAAGCGGGATATCATTTTTTGCAGCAAGAAAAAAAGGTATATCGAGCACAAATGCGATCAATGTAGAAATAATGATCACCAACAGTGAGCGTATCAAAACACCAAGCATTTTCAGCAGCATATATTTGATCTTACCGTATTTCACAACATAGAATTTCACTGTAAGATGAACGATATCGTCATTAACAGCCATGACGCCCATTACAGAAACAAAAAGCGCGGCGATCGCTGTAACAGGTGCATATATCGTACCGATCAGAAAAAAAGGATGCAATGAAAGTACGCTCTCTATCGTCTTATCATAGTAATACGGCAGAGGGTTTGTGATCAATGTCTGTTTTCCCGAGCCGATCTCGTTTGTTTCTATTTCGTAGTCTTCTGACATCAATTCTTCAATATCCATGTCACTGTCCAGACAGTTTTGGTATACTCTTGTGTAACTGTCGTAATGATCTTTTGCTGCCGCATAATTGCAGAATATATCGAAACCAAATATCAACGCAACGATAAACACAAAAACAAAGATCTGTTTTGATTTTATAAAATAAAACAGATCTTTTTTAATAAAACTCTTTATCATAAATATCCGCAAGACCCTCATTTTCTATTTCACGTGATAACAATTTCCGATCCTTTATCAAAAACAATCTGTCTGCTACAGCAGAATAAAAATCAAGATCATGTCCTGTCATGATTATAAGTGCAGATCTTTTCCATTCCGAAAGATCACGTTTTAATTTTTTCAATGAATTATAATCAAGTCCGTTAGTCACTTCATCCATGATCAGGATCTTTGGTTTTAATAATTCTGCAAGAGCTAAAGAAAGCATTTTCTTCTGACCGTAAGAATATTTCTTTACTTTCTTTCTGAGTTTTTCTATCGAAAGGTAACGTCCCGCAATATCGATAATTTCTTCCCTGCTATGCACATCATCAAAGATCCTCAGATTATCGATCCCGCTAAGGTTTCGGAAAAAGACACAGTCATCCCAGATGACCAGCATTGATCCTCTGCTGTCCGTACTTTCAGAGTTATGATCATATACGATACTTCCCGAATATGATTCCAAGCCGCACAGGCATTTTATAAGTGATGTTTTACCGCAGCCGTTTTCACCCATGATAAAGGTGATGTTATCATCTTCAAACACAGCATCTGTATTTTCAAACAGAATATTATTTTTGTATTTTTTGGATAACCCTTTTATTTCTATCATATGTTTTTATTTACACCTGATTTTGCATTGATTTTATTTATATTGTTTCGACCACAAAACCTCTTGTATTATTATCAATACCCACATAAGAGTACCATATAGTATTATACAGAAAAACATTTGACTTTTCAATATGCCGAATCACCAAAAAACAGAAAAAAACATGGGTATATTTATTTTGTTTTTTCTGTCACATGATATGAACAAATTGCAAACGACCACATTATTACGCTTGCGGCATCATCAGATGCGGCCTACCGGTTCGCAGTCGGTGAGCGATATCCACAGACTTTGTGTTCTCAGCTAAATATGTGCAGTAAAAAAGGTCACCGCATAACTGCGATGACCTTTAATATTGATATGCGCTGCGAGGGACTCGAACCCCCGACCTACTGGTTCGTAGCCAGTCACTCTATCCAGCTGAGCTAGCAACGCAGATATTCAACTATGATATTATAGCACAACAAAGTGAGCCTGTCAAGAGCGCAGACCTTTGGTTAACAGTTTTTTTACAATTGTCCCGACAGACTCACCATGATATCAGCCTTCGATCATGAAAACGTAGGTTTCGGGCTTGGAACCGTTCTGCACCATAACTTGCTTTTCAAGGGCTTTGGTGCGTGGATTTTTTACCCAGTCCTTCTGTGTACGCATCTTCATTCCGTGACCTTCCACCCATTCACGCACGAACGCATTTGAATCACGGCGTGCAAAAGGCAGACTTTCGGCCTCAAAAGTACCATCGGGGGATACGTTTTTCAGCGGTTCGGGTTCGCCGTACTCAACATTGCTGAGTTTCTGCTTGACAGTGATAGTGAATTTCATTACACATTACCTCCCTGAAATAATCTGTCAGTAATATTTTACCACATTTTCTGCTACATTTCAAGAGGTTCTTCGCGGTTTACCTCACGTTCGGCCTCGTGAAGCTGTTCCATGTACAATTCGATCTTTCCCTTGTTTCGTTCGCTGAGGTCACGGAACATCTCAATAAGGGTCATCTCATCCTGAGTAAGGTCAGGGTCATAGATACCGCGCTTGTTATTCGTCCTGCCTGCCAGATAGTCAAGGGACACATCATAGAAATCAGACAGTGTCACCGCAAAATCAAGCGGTACCATGTGCTTTCCCTGTTCGTAGTTGGTATAAGTGGTCTTGTGCATATATAGTTTTTTTGACAGTTTTTCCTGGGTAAGGTCGCAGTCCTCTCTCAGATCACGGATACGGGTATAATGCTGCATTTCAATGCCTCCCTTTCAAATTCAGGGTCCGACCGTATTAACAGTTTGCACAAAAAGCTCATTTAATGTTTGTAAAAATTATTATACCACAAAAGTTGTAAAAGCCTTGCATTTATTCATAATTTGTTGTATAATTAATACTGTATTACAACGTTTGTTGTATTTTGTGTGTAAAAAACAACAAATGCGGAAAATGGAAACTACAGCAGCAAAAGCATCATCTGCAGCAGCCGCAAATTCGTTCATCTCTCTTTTCAAATAATCCCCATGCAGATAAAACACTATCCCGAAAAAACCTGCCGCTTAAATAACGGCAGGTTTTTTTGCCGAGCGTTAAGTTTTTGTCAAAATACTTGATAAATATAACAAAATATGTTATAATAAAGAGGTACAGCATGATTCGGGCGGGTTTGTCAGTTTTTTTCACACAGTTGTAATATAAAACCGACATTCTGCGTCTATAGTTACAGAGACCCGATGGAGGTAGGATATGTTGGAGGACTCGTCATTAATAGCCCTGTACTTCGAGCGCAGTCAACAGGCTATCACTGAGACTGACCTGAAATACGGCAAAATGTGCAGGACCATATCCGTCCGTATAGTCGGTGACAGACGTGATGCTGAGGAATGTGTCAGCGATACATACCTTAAAGTGTGGAACACTATACCGCCCGAGCGCCCCAATTCATTCAGCGCATACATAAGCCGTATAGTGAGAAACCTGTCACTTGACTGTTACCGAAGAAAAAATGCACAGAAGCGTCAGGGAGAGGATCTGCCGTTTGAGGAGCTTTCGGAATGTATAGCCGAACGTCCCGACGACTCGCAGAATGAGGCTGTGGCTGAGGCATTGAATGAATTTCTCAGCGAACTGCCAAAGGAACAGAGGATATACTTTATGCGCAGGTATTACCTCGGTGAGCCGCTTTCGGACATAGCAGAAAGATACGGCATTTCTTCCAACACCCTCGGAGTCACTATGCACAGACTTCGCAAGAAGTTTGCAAAGAAACTCATCGAATCGGGTATAGTTTCCGAAGGGAGGAAGGACTGATGAGTGAAAAGATGAATAACAAGTCATTTGAAAACGGCGAGTATCTTTTCGGCATGATGTCTTTCGCTAAGGACGAGTTTATCGAAGAAATGCTGAGCGATGAACAGGCAGAAGAGATCAGAGCCGCAAACCTGCGCAGCGGCATTACTGCTGAACAGGGCGGTGCAGCGGAAACCACCGAAAAGCCTGCAAAATACAGTCCGGGACGCATAAAGATAGCACTTACTGCCTGTGCGGCTGTCTTTGCGGTCATCATAGGACTGAACGTTGTTTCGGGCTTAGGCAAGCTCAACGGTGACAGTACTGCGAAAGACGGATCCGCAAAGAATACCGTTACAGCGACAGAAGATAACACCGACGGGACCGCTGCAGCTGCCGAAAAAGCCGAAGAGACCGAAGAAGCTGAGCAGGATGACGCTGCGCCTGCGGAAAAAGGCGAGGCCACATACGGCAGAGATGATATTAAGACCAAAGGTATCCTGCCTCAGCAGGACGATGCTGCCGCAGAAAACAACGGAGATACTCATTTGGCGGAGCAGGAACTGAGAGGGACCTCAGATACTCTTGTCATCAGGGCAGATAATGGCACTTCATACTGCCTGCTCGATGCGGTATCAGTATCTCACAAGGGCGAAAAGATAACATCATACGAGTATTATTCAAATTCTCAGGACGCTGAGCGCAGTGTGCTGGATATCTACAGATTTGATGATTTTGAGCCTGACACGTTTGCAATGATAAAAACAATTGACGGCGGATACCGCCTTATGGTAAAATACGACCTTGAGCCCGAAACAGTTGATGACATCTACAGCGGATTCAGGTTTGAAGAGCTTCTCAACTGCGATTCATGGGAATTTGACGGAAATATAACAGAAACGACCACCGAAGATTTCCGCAGAGATTTCATGGACGTATTATTTGCTAATCCGGCTGAAATGACTGCTATCGACAGCTATAAAAACAGCAGTGACCGCAAAACGATATTCCACTGCTGGCTGGGCAAAGACGATGAGAGATATATAGATGTTGACATCACCCTTTATGAAAGCGGACGGCTTTGCATAGAGATGGCAGGCATGAAATACTATTTCATGGCGGATGACCCCGGAAACGTATTCGATTAAGCTGAGGAGGGCGGCATTATGCTCTATTTTCCCATAGCGTATGAGCTTTTTCATTCTGACAGCGTGCTGTTTTTCATACTGGGACTGCTGGTAGCGGCAGGCGCTTCAAAAGCTTTAAAAAGGTCCGTTACTGCCCTGAAGGCGATACTTTCCGTAGGCATAGTCTACTGCCTGAGCGAATCGTTCGTGATACTTCTGCCCCACAATGACCTGGTAGAGATACTGCTTGTCATAATCGGCACAGCGGCACTGGGCGCAGTGGCAGGGTTCTCTGCAAAGCTGATCGCACTTATACGGGCAAAACGCAAAAAACAGGAAAAAAGCATAAGATACATGACCGCAGGAAGATCCTGAATATACAAAAAAGCTCAGACTGTAAAAAGTCTGAGCTTTTATTATTCGTAACGGTTATCAATAAGCCTTGCCCCAGAGGACCATGCACTGTGCGGGCTTGCCGCAGCAAACGCACTTGTCGGATATCTGATGCTGTTCAAAAGGTATGCAGCGTGAGCCTGCGCCTGTAAGCTCCTTGACCTTATCCTCACATTCCTCGCTGCCGCACCACATAGCTTCGATAAAGCCGTCACCCTTTTCGGTGAGTGCCGCATTTATCTCGTCTACAGAGGTACACTTGTAGGTCTTGTTGGTGCGGTTCTGTGCAGCCTTATCGAACATAGTCTTGGGAATATCTGTGGTGAGAAGTGTATTTACCTTATCAGCCATTTCATCAAGAGAAACAGTGAGCTTCTCGCCTGTGCAGCGGATGCCTATAACGCACTCGCCGTTTTCGATATCCTTGGGGCCTATCTCTATGCGGACAGGCACACCGCGCATCTCGTGCTCCGAGAACTTCCATCCGGGAGACTGGTCACGGTCGTCTACCTTGACACGGATACCCAGAGCCTTGAGCTTGTCGGCTATCTCGTTAGCCTTTTCAAGAACGCCTTCCTTGAACTGCTGTATCGGTATAACGACTGCCTGAACAGGTGCTACCGCAGGGGGAAGTACAAGTCCGCTGTCATCGCCGTGAGCCATTATCATAGCACCGATAAGACGTGTGGTAACGCCCCATGAGGTCTGATGAGGATACTCCAGCTTGTTCTCACGGCTGGTGAACTGTATGCCGAAAGCCTTTGCAAAGCCGTCGCCGAAGTAATGTGAAGTGCCTGCCTGAAGAGCCTTGCCGTCGTGCATAAGAGCCTCGATAGCATATGTAGCAACTGCGCCTGCGAACTTGTCGCTCTCGGTCTTTCTGCCCTTTACTACAGGCATAGCCAGCGTCTTCTCACAAAAATCGGCGTATACATTCAGCATCTGCTCGGTCTCATGGATAGCCTCGTCAGCAGTTTCATGTATTGTGTGACCCTCCTGCCAGAGAAATTCTCTCGAACGCAGGAAAGGACGTGTGGTCTTTTCCCAGCGTACAACAGATACCCACTGATTGTACAGCTTGGGCAGGTCACGGTAGGAATGAACTATATTTGCATAGTGCTCACAGAAAAGAGTTTCCGAGGTGGGACGCACGCAAAGGCGCTCCTCGAGCTTTTCGCTGCCGCCGTGTGTTACCCATGCGACCTCGGGTGCAAAGCCCTCAACGTGGTCTTTTTCCTTATTGAGAAGGCTTTCGGGAATGAACATAGGCATACATACGTTCTCGTGACCCAGTTCCTTGAAACGGGTGTCGAGATCCTTCTGTATAAGCTCCCATATAGCGTAGCCGTAGGGACGAATGACCATACAGCCCTTAACGCTTGTGTACTCAACGAGCTCGGCCTTTTTGCATATGTCGGTATACCACTGTGCGAAATCCTCATCCATCGAGGTTATCGCTTCTACCATCTTGTTTTTCTTTGCCATGTTTAAAATCAACTCCATATATGTCTTTATGATATATCTTATAATTCAGGTCGTATTCGGGAAGGCTCTGAGGGTC
>CADBTD010000256.1 GCA_902797535.1 uncultured Ruminococcus sp.
GTTCTTGAAAAGTCTGAGGACACCCTTTTCTCCAGCTGCCTTAAAGCAGACGGAAGCGGCGCAAGGTACCTTGCATCAAGGGCTCTCCTCACAATAAACCCCTTCAGACAGACTGAAACAGAATTTGATATGGAAATGCCCGAACCTCATAAGCATTATCTTATACAGGACGGCAAGGAAGTTTACAAGTTTGCTACCAATGCACTGCCTGCCGCAGTTGCCGAGGCTTGCGAGAAGGCTGAGATCTCTCCGGAGGAGCTTGACGCTATAGTTCCTCATCAGGCAAATGTCCGCATAATAGAAACTGCTGCAAAGAAGCTGCACGTATCTATGGACAAGATGGTGCTGAACATAGCTGACTACGGCAACACTTCTTCCGCTTCTATACCCAACGCTTTTGTTGACGGTGTGAAGTCGGGACGCATCAAGAGAGGTGACAAGGTCTGCTTTGTAGGCTTCGGCGGCGGACTTACCTATGGCGCGTGCATATTTGAATACTGATAATTTAAGGAAAAATATATAAAAGGAGCGTGTAAAATATGACTACCACAAAAACAAGGATAACCGACCTGCTCGGTATAAAGTACCCGATATTCCAGGGGGGTATGGCATGGATAGCTGAGGCTGAGCTTGCAGCTGCTGTTTCGAATGCAGGCGGTCTCGGAATAATCGCGGGCGGAAGCGCACCTATAGATTATCTGCGTGACCAGATAAGAAAGTGCAAGTCACTGACCGACAAGCCTTTTGGTGTGAATATCATGCTCATGAGCCCCAACGCAGAAGACCTCGCACAGCTCGTAATAGATGAGGGCGTGGCAGTAGTTACCACCGGTGCGGGCAATCCCGGAAAATTCATGGAAGCATGGAAGGCAGCAGGAGTAAAGGTAGTTCCTGTTGTACCAAGTGTGGCGCTTGCAAAGAGAATGGAGCGCAGCGGTGCTGATGCAGTTATCGCAGAGGGTACCGAGTCGGGCGGACATATCGGCGAGAACACCACGATGTGCCTTGTTCCGCAGGTAGTTGACGCAGTTGAGATACCTGTCATTGCAGCGGGCGGCATAGCTGACGGCAGAGGTATCGCCGCAAGCTTTATGCTGGGTGCTGAGGGCGTACAGGTAGGCACACGTTTCCTGGCATCAGACGAATGTGTTATACACCCCACTTACAAGGAACTTGTTATCAAGGCTAAGGACACCGATTCGGTAGTAACCGGAAGATACACAGGTCACCCCTGCCGCAACGTAAAGACCAAGTTCTCGAAAAAGCTGGCAACGGGCGAATCGAGCGGAAGCATAACACCCGATGAATTTGAAGAGCTTACTTTAGGTTCTCTCAGAAAGGCTGTACAGGACGGCAACCTTGATGAAGGTTCGTTCCTCTGCGGCGCAATCGCGGGCATGATAACCGAGATAAAGCCCTGTAAGGATATAGTTGAAGAGATGTTCGCTCAGGCTGAAGCTCTTCTTTCAAAGTGATAAAGAGACAACGGAGGTAAAGACATGGCAACAGCAGTTATAACAGGCTCCGCAAGGGGCATAGGTGCTTCTATAGCGCTCAGACTCGCAAAGGACGGCTATGATATAGCTCTTAATGATATAAACGAGTCAATGTTCGAGGACAATGATATAATCGAAAAGATAACAGCAGAAGGCGTTATGTGCGAAAAGTTCATAGCAGATGTTTCAAACTATGAGCAGTGCGAGCAGATGGTCAAGGATATCAAGGCTAAGTTCGGCACTATAGATGTTCTGGTAAATAATGCAGGAATAACCCGTGACGGTCTCCTTGCAAGAATGAGCGAGGAAAACTTCGACATGGTAATAGCAGTAAACCAGAAGAGCGTATTCAATATGACCAAGCACGTTGGTTCTGTTATGATGAAGCAGAAGTCGGGCAGGATAATCAACCTTTCTTCTGTGGCAGGTCTTCACGGAAACGCAGGTCAGTTCAATTACTCCGCTTCCAAGGCGGCTATAATCGGCATGACCAAGACTGTAGCAAAGGAACTCGGTTCAAGAGGTATCACCTGCAACGCAGTAGCACCGGGATTCATCAAGACTCCCATGACCGATAAGCTCACCGATGCTCAGAAGGAAAAGATACTTCAGATGATAGCTATGCGCCGTTACGGTACAGTTGAGGAGATATCCGGCGTTGTATCATTCCTCGCTTCAAAGGACGCAAGCTATGTAACAGGACAGGTCATTGAGATATCGGGCGGTCTTTCTATGTGATAAAGCCCGGTAAGGAAAGGAAAATTTCTATGAGAAGAGTAGTTATTACAGGAATGGGTACAGTAAACCCCATAGGCAAGAACGTACCCGAATTCTGTGAGGGACTTAAAGAGGGCAGGCTCGGAGTTTCTGCTATCGACCGCTTTGACGCTTCTGATTTTGAAGTCAAGGTGGCAGGTCAGGTAAAGGATTTCGACCCTACCGGAGTAATAGAGAAGAAAGAGTGCAGAAGACTTGACCGCTTTACTCAGTTCGCAGTCGTTGCGTCCGATGAGGCGATGAAGGATTCGGGCTCTGACTTCAAGGATGTTGACCCCTTCAGAGCAGGCGTTATAATCGGCGTAGGCGTAGGCGGTCTTAATCTTACAGAACAGGAACACAGTCACTTCCTTGAGAAGAAAGATAAGGTAAGCGTTTTCTTTATCCCCATGATGATAGCAAATATGGCGGCAGGCACCGTTTCTATGAAGACAGGCTTCAAGGGCGACAACTTCGCTACAGTTACTGCCTGTGCTTCGGGTACTCACGCTATAGGTGAGGCTTTCAGAAAGATAAAGGACGGTTACCTTGATGTTGCACTTGCAGGCGGTGCTGAGGCTTGCATCTCACGTTTTGCTCTTGCAGGTTTTAATAATATGAAGGCACTGACCCGTGAAGAAGACCCCGCTAAGGCTTCGACTCCTTTTGACCTTAACAGAAGCGGTTTCGTACTCGGTGAGGGCTGCGGTATCCTCGTGCTTGAGGAATATGAGCACGCTAAGGCACGCGGCGCTAAGATATATGCCGAGGTAGCAGGTTACGGCGCTACCTGTGACGCATATCATATGACAAGCCCCTCTCCCACAGGCGAAGCTGCGGCAGCCGCTATGAAGCAGGCTTATACCGAAGCAGGCCTTAAGCCGGAAGAAGTTGAGTATATCAACGCTCACGGAACATCGACTCACTTAAACGACGCTTACGAAACTATCGCTGTAAAGATAGCTTTAGGTGAGGAAGCTGCAAAGAAGACAGTTATCAACTCTACCAAGTCGATGACGGGACATCTTCTCGGTGCGGCAGGTGCAGTTGAGGCAATTGCTACAGCTCTTCAGATAAATGAAGGATTTATACATCAGACGATAGGCTATACTACTCCCGATCCGGAATGTGACCTTGATTACTGCATAGAGGGCAGACGTGACAGGGAAGTAAATGCCGCACTTTCAAATTCGCTGGGCTTTGGCGGTCACAACGCTGCGCTCTGCATAAAAAAAGTGACAGACTGAGCGGAGGATATTTGATATGAGCAAGATTTTTGATATTATAGATACCGAATCGGTCGAACAGCTTGCCGATATACTCAATAAAAAAGACCTCGGCGAGATAACCGTTGAATATGAGGGCAAAAGCGTATGCGTCAAGAGCAAAAGAGTTGCTCCGCCTCCTCCGCCCGCACCTTATATGGGCGGTATGATGCCCCAGACATCTCCTATGCCTGCGGTATCTCCCGCTGTTTCTCAGCCGATAGATTCTCCTGTCCCCGAGACCCTCAGCGGAACTCCCGTCAAGGCACCGATCGTGGGAACTTTCTACTCTAAGCCCCGCCCCGATGCTGCACCTTTTGTTACCATCGGCAGCAAGGTCAAAAAGGGCGATGTGCTCTATATCCTTGAAACTATGAAGGTAATGAATGAGATCAGCGCTGAATGCGACGGTATAGTATCCAAGATACTCGTCAACGACGGCGACGCTCTTGAATACGGTCAGACAGTTATGATAATTTCCTGATACGGAGGAGAAAACACTATGGCAGTAGTAATGGACAAGGAACAGATCAAGGAGATAATACCTCACCGTGACCCGTTTCTTCTCATAGATGAAATAAACGAACTTGAGGTAGGCAAACGTGTAGTTGCCACCAAATATATAAAAGAAGATGATTTCTGGTTCAAGGGACACTTCCCGGAATACCCTGTCACCCCGGGCGTTCTTATGATAGAGATGCTCGCTCAGGCAGGTGCTGTCGCTCTTCTCGCTCTTCCCGAGAATAAGGGCAAGATAGGCTTTTTCGGCGGTATCGACAACGCAAAGTTCCGCCGTCAGGTAGTTCCCGGCGACGTTCTTCGCCTTGAAGTTGAGATCACTAAGGTCAAAGGACCTGTAGGCTATGGTAAGGGTATCGCTACCGTAGACGGCAAAAAGGCAGTTTCTGCCGAAATATCCTTCGCTGTAAAATAAGTGAGGCATTCAGTCAATGAAAAAAGTATTGATCGCAAACCGCGGCGAGATAGCGGTACGAATCATAAGAGCCTGCCGTGAACTCGGGCTTCGCACAGTTGCGGTTTTCTCCGAAGCTGACAGAAGTGCTCTTCACGCAAAGATAGCTGATGAAGCTATATGCATAGGCCCTGCAAAAAGCGCCGACAGCTATCTTAACGTCCGTGCTATAATAGCGGCGTGCGAGGTCACAGGTGCTGATGCTATACATCCCGGCTTCGGATTTCTTTCTGAAAACGCAAGCTTTGCCCGTACCTGTGAAAAGTGTGGGATAACCTTTATAGGTCCCGACTCGAAGAGCATAGAGATGCTCGGAGATAAGGCGGCTGCAAAGGAAGCTATGAAGGCGGCAGGTGTTCCTGTTATCCCGGGAAGCGACGGTGCGGTAAAGACCCTTGATGACGCTAAGGCAATAGCTGAAAAGCTGGGCTATCCCGTTATGGTCAAGGCATCCGCAGGCGGCGGCGGAAGAGGTATCCGTGTCGTAAACTCGGCAGATGAACTTGAAACGCAGGTCAACGCAGCCAAGCAGGAGGCTCTTTCGGCTTTCGGCAATGACGAGATATACATCGAAAAGCTGGTGGTAGACCCCAAGCATATCGAGATACAGATACTTGCGGACAGCTTCGGTAATGTTGTCAGCCTCGGTGAACGTGACTGTTCCATGCAGCGCCGCAATCAGAAGGTGCTTGAGGAAGCGCCGTCTGCAATAATAGATCCCGCTACCCGTGAGGCTATGGGCAAGGCTGCCTGTGCCGCCGCAAAGGTCTGCGGCTATAAAAACGCAGGTACTATCGAGTTCCTCGTTGACCGTGACAAAAACTTCTACTTTATGGAGATGAACACCCGTATACAGGTCGAGCACCCCATTACAGAGGAAGTTACGGGCGTAGATATAGTAAAGGAACAGCTTAAAATAGCTTCGGGCGAAAAGCTTGATTTTGAGCAGAAGGACGTGACCATTTCGGGTCATGCCATTGAGTGCCGTATCAACGCCGAAAACCCGGCTATGAATTTCATGCCCTCACCGGGCGTTATAGACGGCCTTTTCGTTCCGGGAGGACCGGGCGTGAGAGTTGATACCGCTGTTTATCAGGGCTATGAGATAACACCTTACTATGATTCTATGATCGCAAAGCTGATAGTTCACGGTAAGGACCGTGACGAGGCTATAGCCAAGATGAAATGGGCGCTGTCGGAATTTATCGTTGACGGCGTTTACACCAATATCGATTTTCACCTTAAACTTATCCGCACTGAGGAATTTGAAAGCGGAAAGTATGATAACGGTTTCCTTAACCGTGTAAAACTGATATAAAGGGGGATGAAAAATGCAGCTTGAAGATCTGTTTTCGGTCGTGCGCACACGTTTTAACAGCGATTCCGACGGTGAACCTGCCAAAAAAGGCAAGACAAATATCCCAAAGGGTCTGCTGTTCAAGTGTCCGCGCTGCTCGAACAATACCTTTATGGAAGATTTTACCTCTAACGGAAAGGTCTGCCCCCGCTGTAACTACCATTCACGCCTTACCGCAAGAGAACGCCTTGACATAACTATCGACAAGGAAAGCCTTAAAGAGTTCGATGCGGCAATGGTGTCTAAAAACCCTATAGATTTCCCCGATTATGAGGAAAAACAAAAACAGCTCCGTGAAAAAACAGGCCTTAAAGATGCTGTTATTACAGGCACTGCAAAGATCAGGGGCGAAGATATAGTTATAATCGTGATGGATTCAAACTATATGATGGCTTCTATGGGAAGCGTTGTGGGTGAAAAGATAACCCGTGCCTTTGAGTATGCTACCGAGCATAAGCTGCCTGTCATAGCTTTTACGGCTTCGGGCGGTGCCCGTATGCAGGAGGGTATAGTTTCACTCATGCAGATGGCTAAGACTTCGGGTGCAGTTGGAAGACACAGCGCCGCAGGACTGCTTTACATCACTGTTATGACCGACCCGACTACGGGCGGTGTAACAGCATCGTTTGCGTCGCTGGGAGATATAATAATCGCCGAGCCGAAGGTGCTTATCGGTTTTGCGGGAAGACGTGTTATCGAAGGAACTATCAAGCAGAAGCTGCCCGACGATTTCCAGTCGGCAGAGTTTATGCTTGAAAACGGCTTTGTTGATATGATAGTTGACCGCAAGAAAATGCGCCGTACTCTCGCACATCTTCTTAAACTCCATAAGCCCTATAAAGGAGGTGTCAGCCTGTGAGCGAAAAACTTTCCGCAAGTCAGCGAATGGATATAATACGCACTAAGGGCAGACCTACCGTGCGCGATTATATACCAATGATATTCGATGATTTCTTTGAAATGCACGGTGACCGTCTTTACGGTGATGACGGTGCGATAATGGGCGGTATTGCTTACTTTAAAGGCGTGCCTGTTACCGTTATAGCGCAGGTAAAAGGCAGGACTATGGACGAAAATCAGCAGTGCAATTTCGGAATGCCTCATCCCGAAGGCTACAGAAAGGCACTCAGACTTGCACATCAGGCTGAGAAATTCCACAGACCTATCATCTGCCTCGTGGATACCGCCGGTGCTTACCCGGGCGTTGAGGCTGAAAAGCGCGGTCAGGGCGAGGCTATAGCACGTTCTATCATGGAATTTATGGAGATAAAGACCCCTGTGATATCCGTTATCCTGGGTGAAGGCGGTTCGGGCGGTGCGCTGGCTATGTGCGTATGCGATGAACTTGCTATGCTGGAAAATTCCATCTATTCGGTCATCTCTCCGAGAGGTTTTGCTTCCATTTTATGGAAGAATGCCGAGCGTGAGCGTGAAGCCGCAGATATAATGCACATTACCGCAGATGATCTGGTAAGGCTGGGTGTCTGTGATGAGATAATCGAAGAGGCTGAGGGCGGCGCTCATAA
>CADBTD010000257.1 GCA_902797535.1 uncultured Ruminococcus sp.
GGTCTTTCAGCAACGGCACACTCAGCAGGCGAGCCTGCAAATAAGACCTGCAGCAGCTGTGAAGGCATTGCCGTCATTACAGCAGCAGAAGGCATTACTATTGCCGAAGAAAGAAGGAGCACCGAACGTATGCTGTGCCTCACCTCAGCTGAATCTCCTCCTGCGCAGGCTGCAGTAAGCGAAGGCAGTACGCTTTTTCCAAGCATTGCCGTGAATGTAGGCATTATCCCAAAGACTGTCAGCGCCAGTCCCGTGTATGACCCGTAAGCAAATCCTGTACGCTCGCTGAACGGGATCCCGAAACTGCCGAGATACGATAACATCTGCGGATCTTTATGCATAGCTCGTCCGAGAGATGGCGCTATGGTCAGAAGGTCAACTGTTGAAGATAACGTTGCTACTACAGCTGTCAGCGATGCGGGGACAGAATATTTCAGCAGTCTTTTCACCGCCGCCGAAAGACTTACCGTGCAGGCAGCAGGCGCACTTTCAAGTTCATGGGACAGCTTTGCTGTTTTTCTAAAAATATACAGACACGCAGCCGCCGATGCTATCGCTACCCCCAGTGCGGAAGCCGCCGCAGCAAACGGTGCGGTTATCCGCTTTAATTCATCAGCATCGGTACAGTATCGTCCGAAACATCCATGATAGAGCTCATAGCTTCGCTGTGAGTACCTTATCACGGCAAACGGCAGCAGCAGTCCAAGCATCAGCTTTACAACGGTTTCACATATCTCCGATTTTGCGGTAGGCGTCATGCTGCCCATTCCCTCAGTCCAGCCTCGCCTTACATTCATTATCGTCGCAGGGATCATAGTAAGCGCCACCGCCGTGACAGCATAGCGTGCCTCAGGTATATGTATGAAGTTTTCCGCAAATATGCCGCTTATCAGTGTCAGCATCACACACAGACATACAGGCAATATACTGAACATCAGCATAGCCGCATAACGGTATCTGAGTACGTTCCTGTATCGTCCCAGAGCCAGCTGTTCCGCAGTCACCCTGCTCACAGCAGTAGGCACGCCTGCCGCCGCAAGTGCGAAAACAGGCGTAAACACCGCAAACGCTCCCGAATAACAGCTCATTCCCGAACCGCCCAGCATAGCCGTCAGCGGTATCTTATATATAAGTCCCAGTGATTTTGTTATGAACACCATTATCAGCAGCACCGCTGACCCTCGTAAAAAGCTCTGTCTTTGCATATCCTGCACCTCCGTATCATAGGTATTCTATGCCTGTCCTCGGAGATATAGAACACAAAGACAAAAAAAGACGGCACAGGCCGTCTTTTATACTATATCAACTCCATGCTTTTTCAAGTATGTCAAGAAACATCCTGTCAAGACCGTCCCAATCCGGGGAAGCAGACTTTTCAAGGGCGCTTATCCGCTTATCAAGACTTTCCGCCTTTTCTCTTATATACGCCGACAGCTCAGGTATCTGCGGTCCTTTGCCCAGTTCGCCCGACATCTTTTTTGTAAGAAGTTCACCTACTATTCCTTGAAACTCATCAGGCAGATACTCCGAAGTCAGCTCGGTAAGAAGCATCGGCGGAGGCGCAGCACGGTCAAATATCCATTCACAGCAAAGAATATCACGAAGAATATAGAAATAACGCTTGTAAATGATAATTTCATCATCAAACTGCGTTTTCAGTCTGTTTTTTGCCATACTGATATAGTGGCAAAGCGCTGTGCGGCTGTCAAAATATGTAAAAATACCGTCCCTGTGACTATCCCACAGAGCTGTATCCTTATATACTATGGGTGAGCTGCACCATTCAAAAATTACCGGATTTGACTTGTACAGCAATCTTAAAAGCTTCTGGATATCCCAGCCGTTAATGTCATAGGTGTCATCAAGCTTCCATTCTATCACATCACGGGTGTGTTCCAGCTTCAGATAGAATTCCGGACGGCGTACATAAACTATCCTTGCATCGTAGTCACTGTCAGGCGAAGGAAATCCCCAGGCCCTGCTGCCGGATTCCGCACAGTAGAGTATATGTACATCTTCTTTTTTCTCAATTTCATCGAGCTCACGCCTTATGAGTCCATTCATATCCACCGCTATCACCCTTTCATAATTATGATTATATCACAGTGCCGCAGCCGAGTCAAGAAAAAAATCCCGCCGATATTTTTCAGCGGGACAAAACAAAATATAAGCTTATATTTAATATTCCGAAAATTACTTGGACTTTCTGGAAACAGTCATCAGACCCATTGCAAGAAGTGCTGCGCTTCCTAAACCGATAATAGCACCGGTCTTAGGGTTGCCGTCCTTCTTATTAGCGTCTGCCTTAGAAGAGGAAGACGATGCAGCAGAAGATGAAGCCTTGCTGCTGGAGGACGATGCCTTGCTGCTGGAAGAAGCGCTGCTGCTTGTTGTAGATGAAGAAGTAGTCGAAGAGGTAGGAGCTGTGCTGCTGGATGCAGTGCTGCTTGTTGTAGGAGCAGCAGAAGAAGAATCAGCAGTGCTCTCTGTTGTGCTGGAAGTATCAGCAGTACTCGAAGCCTCAGAAGAAGCTGTCTGGGAAGAAGTGGTCTCGGTCTCGCTGGATGAAGCTGCCTCAGAAGAAGCAGTGTCAGGAGTGCCGGGGTCGCTCTCGGTCTCAGAAGAAGCAGCATCATTGATGTTGCCTACCTTTGTACCGCTGAAGTCATATACATCGCCTGTAGCAGGGTCAAGGATGTAACCTGTCTCTCCTGCGTGTGCTGCGAACCACTCAGCAGCAGGCTGATTGTCGATAGAAACGATAACGCCGTTTTCAACTACTGCTCTGCCCTTGATGTCATATCCGCCGATCATTTCAGCGAATGCACCGAATGCTAACATGGTTCCTGCGATTGCGAGTGATGCAGCTGCTGCTGCGAGTTTCTTTACTAATTTCATTTTGGTTGCCCGGAAGTGATCTTGTTCTTACCGGACTACCTCCTTTCTTAAATATATAATATTTTTCACTGACTGCATATCTTTCTCTGTCGCAGATCAGCTTTCATATATATTAGACTACATACTTTTATACTGGTTATGCTGATTTTGTGAACTTTTTGTAAAACGCCGAGCAGTTTCTCTTATATAAATATATTAGCAGACGATATCTATATGTTTTTGTGCAATTTCCTGTATATTTCACAAAACTTACAAACCCCGTTTATTTTAATATGGTATCATAAATAATTGAGGCAGTGTATACTGACTTATACAGACAGGAGTGGATACCTTTGTCAGAACAGGTAACAAAAACCGAAAATGAATCATCGGACATTGAATACTCTTTGATGCTGTTTCAGAATGAGGAATTTGACCGCACAAGGATATTTCTTGAACAGTTCCATAAGCTCATGACATATTACAAATGTGCGATGATGGAAATAGAAACGAAATTCAACGTTCTAAACGAAGCTTTTTCACACAGACTTGACAGAAACCCTATCAACAGTGTCAAATGCCGTCTGAAAAGCCCGGAAAGCATTCAGTTGAAACTGCAGAAAAAGGGCTGTCCCCTGACTCTTGATTCAATAGAAGCTAACCTTAACGATATAGCCGGAGTGCGTGTCACCTGCCCGTTTATCGAGGATGTTTATATTCTTGCAGGGGCACTTTTGAGTCAGGACGACATTACTCTTATCGAAGCCAAGGACTACATAAAGAACCCCAAGGCCAACGGCTACAGAAGCCTTCA
>CADBTD010000258.1 GCA_902797535.1 uncultured Ruminococcus sp.
AATCCTTGGTTGACAGAAGTATAACCCGTTTACGGGTAGCAGTGCAAGTAATGCTATATTATTAATTCAGTACCCACTTTTAGTGGGTCAGCCAGTATTAGCCCCTTTTAGGGGCTGTGCAAACCACCACTTTAGTGGTGGTTTTGATTTCCGGTCGTTATTCTTCTATTATGATTATGTCATCAAGTACATAGTGGAATGTGGGTGCAGATGAGTATTCGTTCTCTTTATACTCCTGCCTGAGGTCTGTGGTATCAGTGGGGTCATCAGGGTCTTTGCCCGTGTAGTCTCCGAAAAATACCCGTATCCTGCCATCGGAAAAATCTTCGGTGGCTTTTTTGATGAGCTTTTCCGTGCCCTCTGCGGCTGCAGCGGTGTTTATTCCGATGAGCTTTACCCAGCCTTCCTTTAAGCCGCCGCTTGCATCCTGCCCGAAGATATGTCCATCTACTGCCTCTTCTATATCCTCATCTTTGAGAACTGCACCGACGGCCCCGGTTATATACGGTGTCCAGTCTATCCTTGTGCCTGTCAGCTCTGCGGTGGGAGCAACGTTCATCATGTTCTGATTGTACCCTATATGGTATATGGGATAGGGCTTGTTTGCTTCCTCGCAGGCTATTGCTGAGCCTATGGTGTTTGAGTGGTGCGATATCATGACACAGCCTTCGTTTATGAGCTTTTCTGCTGTTTTGTGTTCAAGAGAGAAATTCGTCCAGCTGTTGATATATCTGACTCTCATAACTGCTTCGGGACACTGAGACCGTACCCCGAGTATAAAAGCCGTATATCCCGATATGACCTCTGCATTTGGGTACGCCGCAACATATCCTACCTGTGCCTGGTCCGGGGATATCGTGCCGTCTGAGATCATTTCTTTCATTTTCAGACCTGCCACCATACCGCTGAGATACCGCCCCTGATATATCTCCCCCATGCAGGTGTGATAATTATCAAGCTGTGGTTCGTCGTCGGCATTGTCACAGGTAGCAGCACAGAATTCTATATCAGGATATTCTTCAGCCATTTTTTTTGCTGTTTCTCCGTATCCGTAAGAATTTGTGAATATCAGCTCGCATCCGCTTGCCGCAAGCTCATTTATTACGTCACCGGAGCTTTCATAGGGCACGTTTTTACGCTCTATTACAGTTACTCTGCTGCCGTAGACTTCATCAAGCTGCTGCACTGCCTGGATATAGTTTGCGGTGTATGGCGTACTGTCATCGCCGTCGTAGATAAACCCGACAGTTATATGCGATTTCCCTGTGCTGTGCTTTATCTGCCGGTCATGGACTCCCTTGAACAGGCTTAATGCGAGCACTGAAGCTATGACCGCAGATATGATGTTTTTTCTGTCAGCCGTCATGCTCACACTCCTCCTTGTCGGGATTTTCCGCATAAAGTGCGTCGATATCTATCTTTTTGTCCTCTATCAGTTTCAGGAATATGTCAAGCAGTTCCGGGTCAAACTGTGTTCCGCGGCCCTTATGGAGTTCGCTCATAACATAGTCAAAGTCCTGACGCTTGCGGTAGATACGATTGGCGGTCATTGCATCGAATGTATCCGCAACGGCTATTATCCTGCCGTAAAGCGGTATATCCTTGCCTGAAAGACCTTCGGGATAGCCTTTTCCGTCATAGCGCTCGTGATGATACCTTGCACCTTCGACAACATGGTCAATAAGGGTGAAATCCTTGAGTATCTCAGCACCTCTTGTGACGTGCGTCTTCATAAGGGCATATTCCTCGTCGGTCAGCCGTCCCGGTTTGTTGAGCACCGAGTCGGGTATGCCTATCTTTCCTATATCGTGCAGCAGAGCAGCTTTTCGTATGTTTTCCTGCTCAGCTTCGGAAAAACCGTATTCCTTTGCTATCATAGCGGAATATTCAGACACTCTTTGTGAATGTTTGCTCGTTCTTACATCCTTGGCGTCCACTGTCTTGGCAATGGCAAGTATCGTTTCATTGCCCATCTTTACCTGCTTCAGAGCAAGTGACAGCTTTGTCTGCTGTATCTCCAGTGTTCTTTCGAGTTGTCTTCTTGTGATGAACCAAGTGAGCCAGCCTACGAATATCACGGCTACGCCTATCATGTAGTATCTGAACCAGAAGTTATCGTATATTGCTTTTTCCTTGTGTATCTTATATACGCTCTCTTCCAGCACCTTTCCGCTGTCGTCGCGTATCGCCAGATGGAAAGTATAATCTCCGGGAGCTAAATTAGTATAGCTTATCGAAGCAAGCTCGCTTTGCGAATAGCGTATCCAGTCATTCTCAAAGCCCTCAAGATAATATGATATCACAGGGTCTTCATGGGTATAGTTGATGACCTCGGGAATAAATTCCAGCTTTGAAGAGTTTCTTTCGACATTCAGTATGCTGTCTCTTTCGGGCTTGTGTCGTACATCGTCAACTTTTATCTGAGATACCATGAGTCTGAATGTCTTGCGCTTCGGCTTGTAGCTGTCAAGATTCAGCAGATATACGCCCCTGTCGGATGACAGATATATATTTTTGCTGCCGTCTACAGCATTCCATGAGTTTGCAGTTATAGAACCTGTCAGGCCTGCTGTTGTGTCAAGAAGCACAGTATCTCTGCAGCTGTCATCAAGCAGCTGCTGCTTGTTTACTATGTATACTCCGGAACTTCCGGGTACGAACACCTCTCCGTCGTCGTCGAGTATCACTTCATAGTTGTTTGAATACGGAAAACCGCTGAGTTCACGCACTTTACCGTCTTTGAGCAGGCATATGCTGTTCGAGGTGACAACGTATATGCTGCCGTCAGCGGGGTCCTGTGCCATTCTCAGGATGACCTCTGAGGTAAGGCCGTCCTCCTTGCTTATCCTGCCTGCAATGCTGTGATCTTTCAGCATTATTATGCCGTTGCCGTCGGTGCCTGCGTAAAGCGTGCCGTCGTCTGTCTCAAGCATACACAGCGTCTGTGCATAGCCGAGTTCCTCACCAAGGGGTATGCTTGCGGTCAATCTGCCGTTTTTCAGAAAAAACAGACCGTTTGAACTGCTTGCTGCTATAGTGCCGTCGTGCAGTTCTGTGCATACTCTTACTCTTGCGCCGATCTCCGGTATTTTTTCTGAGTAAGCTACAGTATAATCCTTGTCATCCACCGAGAACAGTCCCGCACCATAGCTGCATATCCACAGTCTGCCCCTGCTGTCGGGGGTAAGGCATCTTATCCTGCTGCCTTCCATGCGTTCTGTCACCGATGACTCGACCCGTATATGTTTTGCTGTGTCAATTATTATAAGACCCTCATCTGTTCCTGTATAGAGAAGTCCGTTGTAGAGCGCAGTTGTGTTGACTACTGTAGGTTCGATGCCCGTATCGGTGAAGATATCTGTTATCCTTGACCTTGAAAGTCTGAGAAGGCCCTGTCTCGATGAAGCAAACCATATATTTCCCTGATAGTCGGTCTGCATATGTTCTATAGAGTATGTGAAATCGCCTGTTTCGTGTCTTACGAATTCACGCTTTGCGTTCATATACCCTATCCCGTTGTCGGCACAAAGCCATACTATGCCGCCTTCGTCGCGTATTATGTCGTTTATCTTCGCCATGCCGGTGCATTCGGTCACTCTTTCTTCTGTGAGTTTATTGCCCTCAAGACGGAATTCATATACATATCCGCTGTCAGTACCTGCAAAAAGCGTTTCGTCGCTTGCAAAGTAACAGCTTGTGTATTTTATTTCACCATTTTTGCTGTCGGCCTTGCAAACTATTTTTCCTTCGTTCAGTATATAAAGAATGCCCTCGGAGTTGACAGCTGCTGTGTTGCCTTCGCTGTCAGCGGAAAGCCTTCCCGTATATCCTACCTGCGGCAGTCCTCCCGAGATCATCATACCCATTTTAAGGTCAATAGTCACGATACCGTCCGAAGTGCCGATATAGTATTCGCCCGAGGCATTCTGAACTATCGACCTTATTGAGTCCGAAGGCATACCGCTTGCGGTGTTAAGTACATTAGCGACACGGTCATTTATCACTACCACAACGCCGTTGTCGTTAGTGCCTACCCACAGACGTCCCTCGTTGTCAGCATAAAGGCAGTTGACGTTCCTTATCTCGGGGAAATCGCTCATATGCCTGAACTCACTTCCGCTGTAGCGGAAAAGTCCTGCATAAGTGCCTATCCATAGTATTCCGTCACCTGTCTGCACTATGTCGTTGGCATGACCGCAGGAAAGTCCCGTATCACTGCCGAAAACCGACTGTACAAAGGCTATGTGCGCACGTTCCTTGACTTCCTGCTGTTCTTCTTCGTCAGCACAGGTCCTGACAGGCATCGCCGATAGAACACTTGTCATTATAACTGCCGCACTAAGGGCTGAGATAGTCTTTTGTACATTTTTGCTGTCACTGTTTTTCAGCTTTCGGTATACCTTTATTGTCAGGTACATGGTAAGCACCGTTATCAGCTTGTCGGGGAAGTCTATATAAAATTCTCCCACAACAGCTGCCAGGTACTTATTCAGACCGTTTTCGATGAGAAGGTCTTTTACGCCGTCGCCCCACATATTGCCTGTGCTTCCGTTGTTTAGTTCTATGTTTATTATAGAAGACAGCACCACACAGCCTACAGTGATGGTCCCTGCTACTGTCATCGAATGGAAAAGCGTGTCAAAGCAGCGCTTTTTAGCCATTATGCCTACACCAATGCCTATAAAAATATTAACGACTGCATAAGCAAGTGTCAGCGGGTCCCACAAAGCAAATATCATATTGCTTGCTGCACCGATTATCGCTCCGGGCACAGGCCCCATCAGGTACGCCGACAGGAATGTGCCGTATGAATCAAAGCAGCCGGGGAGCGACAGTGCCGATGATATCCTGCTGCCGATATAGTTCAGGAGTATGCAGGTGAAAAGCAATATCACCGAGCGCACATATCCCTTGAATACTTTGTTATTAGTTCCCAATTTGATTTACCTCTTTTGTGTTCAGCATATCACCTGCATCGGACGATATACGGTAATGACCGATGCTTTGTAAATTCTGTGAACATTTTCCGAGCTGTTTTTTATATTCACAGTAATTATACCACAATATTAAAATAAAGTCAATATTTTATTATAATTTCGGCTAAAATGCCGATTCGGATTTAGACTGAGAAAATGAAAATATCCCCCGAAGCCGCGGACTGTCGGGGGATCAGATTCACTGAGCCATTTTATATTTTTCTTTGTATGTATCGTAAAGCTGCTGTGCGGCTTCCTCCGCAGAGGCTTTGTCAAACAGCACAAGGTCACAGGCACTCAGAAATTCCTCATAAAGATCGCTGTTTTCTATAAGCGGGTCCATATGCTTTATCAGTTTGTTTGTTTCCATGACCTGTGAAGCTTCATACTGAAGTCCGTCAAGCATCCCGTGTTCTTTCAGGTATTCACGGGCACTTGAACTTATAGGTATGCCCTTTTCAACACCCTGAAGTTCCGCCATCTGTGTGCTGTTCAGCAGAAAATCAAGCAGTATAGCAGCTTCCTTCGGATGCTCGGTGTTTTTGCTCACCGCATAAAGCGTGGCAGGTTTTGCATACCAGCCTGTTCCGCTTTCTGTACCGTCAAAAACAGTGTATGGCGCAGCAACTATCTCGTTGCCTTCTTCTGTAAGACCGCTGTAATAGTTCATAGCATCACTTACCCATGCCACAGCACCTGCGTATTTTCCGTTGTCAATGTTGAATCGCTGATAGTCCTCTACTTTTGGGATCACGTCTTCCGTAACAAGTCTGTTGTAGAATTCTATCATAAGCTGAAAGTCCTCGGGCTTAAAGCATATCTCGCTGTTTTCGTTAAATATCTCCCTGCCGTTCTGCTGTTCCGCATAGGCTATAAGATACAGCCATATGCTTTTTGAGGCAGCGGCTACAGGAAATACCGAGTCGCCTTTCATGACTTCAGCCGCCTTGAAAAGATCATCCCAGGTTTTCGGGATGTCAAGTCCGTAGCGGTCATATATCGTCTTGTTTATGTACAGAGTTTCGGCATTCATCGCAATAGGCACAGCGTTCAGCACGCCG
>CADBTD010000259.1 GCA_902797535.1 uncultured Ruminococcus sp.
GCAGATGCCGCAAAGTCAGCAAAGGCAGACTTCGTCATAGGCATAGGCGGCGGCTCTCCCCTTGACGCCGCAAAGGCAATAGCCCTTATGACGGCAAACCCCGAAATGACTAAGGACAGCCTTTTCAAAAAGCTGTCCCTTAACGCTCCTCTGCCTGTTGCCGCTGTACCTACCACCTGCGGCACGGGAAGTGAAGCTACGGGAGTATCTGTCCTGACAAGGCGCGATATCAATACGAAAGGCTCAATACCCTATAAGATATTCCCCCGTCTTGCACTGTGCGACGGCAGATATCTTTCCACTGCACCCAAAAGCCTTATCGCCAATACCGCCGTTGATGCACTTGCTCACCTGCTTGAAAGCAGACTCAACAGCGCCGCTGACGACCTGAGCATCATGACTGCCGAAGGCGGCCTGAAGCTGTGGAAAAGCTCTCTTCCCGTACTTCTCGGTGAAAAGACCCCCGACAGCAGTGACTTTTCAAGAATGATGAACGCTTCCACAGCCGCAGGTATGGCTATAGCCCAGACAGGCACAGGCATCCCCCATGCCCTCAGCTATGCACTCACCTGCGACGGCGGTATCCCTCACGGCGTTGCTGTAGGATACTTCCTTGCACCGTTCGTGTCCCTCTGCGATAAAGCCGCCGCCGCAGAGACCCTTGCACTTGCGGGATTTTCCTCCGCCGACGAACTTGACAGCTTTTTCCGCAGAGTATGCGGCGTGACTACGCCCGACCCCGCACTTATAAAAAAATCAGCCGAGTCTGTATCGAACAACCCCGCAAAGCTCGCAACAGCGCCATTTGCGGCGACTCCCGATGACATCTCGGCTATAGTAAGCAAAGTATGACCCGTATCATTTCAGTACGGGATTGACATATCTGTTCCTGCCCTTGGTGCGTTTCCCGAACTGCACAGCCTGCTGAGGACAGCGGCATATGCACGCAGAACATTTCACGCACTTGTCCTTCACCCACTCGGGGCGGCCGCCGCGCATCTCTATCGCACCAACGGGACATACCCTTGCGCAGAGTCCGCACCCTATACAGCTGTCCTCCGCGTGAAATCCCTTTGTGGAACAGACCAGATGATATACAGCCCTGAACGGCTTTTCCATACAGCCGCCGCTGACCTTACGTTCTTTCCTGTGAGATACAAGATATCTTATGACATTCAGCTTCTTGTCGGCTTTCCTGAGTATCTCAGGGGCTTTTTCGGGGTGTATATCATAAAACAGCATGGAATTGTCCGGCATCATCAGCTTGAATGACCTCGACAGAACTATGCCCCTCTCCGCAAGACGTTTTTTCAGCACGCCGCCCGCATTGAAGGGGTCGCCTCCGCAGGTCACGACAGCATAAACATATTCCGCACCGATGAGGTCAAGCGAACCCGCAAAGTCGTATACCACATCATTCACGGTAAAACAGTACACGGGAAATACAAAACCCACTGTTTCACCTGTAGGCACGATATATGTGGTCTCGCCGCTTTTCAGCGCTGCCGCCATGTCTATCAGCCTTTCGCCCTTTTTTGCCAGCTTTTTTGCCGCATAAAGCGAATTGCCCGTACCTGTGAAATAAAATATCATAAGTATACCTCCCTTTCAAGTGCAGATATGATCCGATACATATATTATACCATTTTCTTTCAGAAAAATCATTTGCCAAAATCACGATATTGTGCAAAATCCACCTAAGGAGTGACCTATGGAAACCGTAAACAAAAGCCGCGGAGTTCTCCGCAAAAAGCATTACCTTTACCTCACCGAATTTTTCGCAGGTATGTCGGTCATGGCAGTCGAACTCGGCGCAAGCCGTCTTCTTGCCCCCTATTTCAGCTCATCACAGATAGTATGGACGATAATCATCGGTACTATCATGATAGCTATGGCGCTGGGAAATATCTACGGAGGCCGCTCGGCTGACCGTGATCCCGACCCCGACAAGCTGTATTCCCGCCTGCTCATATCGGCAGTGTGGACAGCGGCTATACCTGTCCTCGGAAAGTTCGTGATACTTCTCATATCTGGACTGCTTGTAGTTACCGTCAGCACTAATTTCCTCATATGGGCGGCTTTCCTCGCCTGTATGCTGATATTCGTATATCCCCTGTTCCTTCTCGGCACCTGCACCCCCTCCCTGGTAAAATACACGGTGGGAAGCCTTGACGACAGCGGAAAGGTAGTTGGCGGTCTCGGTGCGGCTAACACCATAGGAAGCATAATCGGTACATTCGTACCTACTTTTCTCTCCATACCGGCTTTCGGCACGGCTGTGACATTTCTTATTTTCTCGGGGATACTCCTTGCACTTGCGGCGGTGTACTTCATCTCATGCAAACGCCGCCTTGTGATGACAGCGGTGTGTGCGGTGCTTTTCGTGATATGCTGCGTTTTCGGCACTACCGCAGGCTTCGCTTTTTGGGAAAAAGACCTCACCTATGAGGGCGAATCGGTATATAACTATCTTCAGGTCCGTGAGGACGACAAGCGCACGATCCTCTCCACAAATGTTATTTTCGGCGTACAGTCCGTTAAAATGAAGCAGGGCGGACTATCGGGACTTTACTATGACTGCGCTATGGCAGCACCCATGATGACCGACAAGCCCTGCGGCAAAGGCTGTGACATACTCATTCTCGGGATGGGTACGGGCACATACGCCTCGCAGTGCAGCGAATACATCGAAAACGTCAGCCTTGAAGGCGTTGAGATAGACGAAAAGATCACCTCCCTTGCAAGAGAGTATTTTTCTCTCCCCGAAAGCGTTAAGGTCACCACATATGACGGCAGAGCTTATCTTGGCGTTTCCGATAAAAAATATGATGTCATTATGGTAGA